>JBJKQV010000326.1:0-17244 GCA_046704985.1 Terriglobia bacterium | reverse complement strand
GGTGTCGGGTTCGGGGGGGGGTGGAGCTTGTTCGTCTTGGGGTGGAGGCGCGGCTTCGGCGCCGCCGCCGAAGCGCACCTGGCCTTCCGCAGCCTCGGTCAGGGTGTAGCTTTCCAACGTGCTGGCGATGGCCGGTTCTTCGGGCTCAGGAGGTGGGGCTTCGGCCTCCTCCGCCGGCACTTCCGATGGGGCTTCGGCTTCCGCGGGAGGCGCAGCCGCTTCCGCTTCCGCCGCAGGTGCTTCCGGCTCCTCAGTCAAAACCGGGGGAGCAAAATCGGTAGGGGGCTGGAATTGCATGGTGCTCTCGGGAGTAGCCGCGGGCGGTTCAGGTTCCAGCGGGGCCGCCTCCTCCACCAGCATGGGCTCAGCGGGAGCGGCCTCTTCGGGGGCCGGGGCTTCCACAGGCGCAGGAGCGGCAAAAACCTCCGCGGCCTCCGTCGGCGCTGCCTCAGAAGAGGAAAAGTCAAACGGTGGGGGCGCTTCCGAGGCCTCTTCCGGAGCCCCGAACACCTGCAGGGGCGCAGCTTGGGGCTCGGTGGGCACAACTTCCTCGCTGGGAATCGGCTCGCCAAAAGCCACCCCGCCGGCAAACGCCGACAAATCGGGCGCGGGCGCTTGGGCTTCCTCCGGCGGCGCCTCTTCTACAGGCTCGCTTTCGAAGGTCGGCTCGGGCGGGGGAGGCGGAGGAGCAGCCTTCGGTTGCGGCATGGCGGCTTCCGCCTGCGCCAGAAATTTCTGCACGGTGGCAATCAGGTCGTCGTGCTCAAAGGGCTTGCGGACGGTCCCGTCAGCGCCCGCCCGGGCGCCGCGCTCGGCCTCGTAAGGCTCCAGGTCGCTATAGACGAGAAGCACCGCCACGTGGCGCGTCTCCTCGGAACCCTTCACATACTCACAGAGCTCGTAGCCGTCCCTGCCGGGCATGGAAACGTCGGCCAGAATCACCAGGGGTTTGGAGGTGGCGAGCTTCTTAACCGCGGCCACGCCGTTCGATACCGTGACCACTTCCAATCCTTCGCCGGTCAGGATGCCGCTGGCCTTCTTCTGAATGGTCGGACTATCATCCGCGACCAATATCGTTCGTGCCACGCAAATCCTCCGCGAGGGGATGCCCAAATTCGTCGCCCACAGATACCACTTTGTACCCGTGAAGTCAAGAAGTTACGTGATTCGTCCCACTCGGCGGACAGCCCGGACCACGGGCCGGCGCGGCATTTACTTAGGCCACGGGAGGGCATAGAATCCCTGCCGGGCATAACGAGTTGGGAAAGAGGGGTGCCGGATGAAGCAAGCATCGCTAGTCGTGACACTGCTGATGACCCTGACGGGGACGCCGGGGGCGGCGCAGAAGCACCCGGCGGCGGATTTGCGCGTCCCGGAAACCACTGCCGCGCGTCTGCACCGCGAGCTTGCAGAGGGACGCAAGCTTCTGGTTATTGACGTGCGTACCCCCCGGGAATACGCCGCGGGACACGTTCCCGGATCCGTCAACATCCCCCTCGAGGAATTGCGAAGCGGCATCGAGGCGCGGCACCTGCCCAAGGGCGCCCGGATCGTCACCATCTGCGAGCGGGGCGGACGCAGCTCACGGGCGGCCCGCGAGCTTCAGCAGTGGGGCTACCACGCCACTTCTTTCTGCCGGCTGGATACCTGGAGGGCCGAGGGCTACAAGGTCAAAGCGGGAGGGCCCAAGCGCGGCCCCAGCTCCCGCCTGCGCGCCTTCCCCAGCCCCGTCCGGGCGTAGAGCGTCCCCGGAGCCCAGCCCTTCGGCGCCGCAGTGGTCTATGGAAACCTTCGTGCAATTTCCAAACCGGCAGAAGAAGCTTTTGCGGGGGATGATGCACCGTCCCAAGGCGCTGCGGCGGCCGGTGCCGGGGGTCGTCTTCTTCCACGGCCTCACCGGCGACCGCATGGAATCGCACTGGCTGTTCATCAAGTGCGCGCGGGCGCTGGAGCGCGCCGGGATTGCCTCGTTGCGCTTCGACTTTTTCGGCTCGGGGGAATCGGAGGGCACCTTCCGCGACGTCACGCTGCCCGGCGAAGTCTCCGACGCGCGCGCGGGAGTGGAATTTCTCCGCCGGCAGCGGGGCGTGGACCCCAAGCGCCTGGGCCTTTGCGGCATGTCATTGGGCGGAGCGGTGGCGGCGGCGGTGGCGAGCGCGGCGCGGGCGCGCGCCCTGGTGCTCTGGTCGGCGGTAGCGCATCTCAGTGAGCTGCGCCGCATCGCGGCGGTCAAGGCCCGCCCTCTGCCCAACGGCTGGCGCGAGTACAAAGCCCACGAAATCTCCGCAGCCTTCCTCGACAGCCTGGAAGCCGTCCACCCCCTGGAAAAGCTGCGGCGCTTCCGCGCCCCCACCTTGATTCTTCACCCCGGCCAGGACGAGCACCTGCCCCTCGATCACCCCGAGGGCCTCTATCAAGCCGCCGGAGCGGCCGTGAAAGAGAAAGTCATCGTCCCCGGCGCCGACCACGCCTTTACTTCGCTCGCTTGGGAAGGGGAAGTCATCGCGCGCACGGTCGCTTGGTTCACCCACCACCTGCGCGCCTGAGGGTTGACCCTTGGAAAATTTCCGGCCTTAGTGGCCCGCCACTTCGCGGTAGCGGAGCTGCTGGCGCACAATGTCGCGCGGGTAGATCACCTGCACGCGATCGATGTGGCTTCCCGGCCCGTAGTGGGGCACCAGATCGGGATTGATGCCCGTCCAGTAGACCGGCAGGTCGAGCTTCTTGTAGCGCTTGACGACCTGGTCGCGCCACGCGGGGTTGAAGTGGATCCCGTACTTGGTGATGAGCGCCTTGGCGGCGGGGTAGTCGCCCTCCGCCTTGATGCGCATCAGCTCTGCGAGCAACATGCCCACGCCCTGGCGCATCTTGGGATAGCTCTTGACCACCATGTAGATCTTCCCGTCGCGCTCCACCGGCTCCACCGCTCCGGTCTTGGCGCGGATGTAGTTGATGATGAGCTGCGTGCCGCGGCGGTGGTCCTCTTCGATGGTGTCGCCGGTGGGGACCTCGCGCAGTTGCACCAGCGAGGCGCGCGCCTCGGCGTCGTAAGCGGCCTTGGCCTCTTCGAAGTTGGGCATGGCTCCGATCTGGATGAGCTTGGGGTCGAAGAAGTTCCACAGCGCCACCAGGTCGGCGCGCGCTTCCTCGAGCGTCGAGTAATACTCCTTCAGATAGGTCGCCGGTTCCCGGTTCAGCTTGGGATCCATCTTCCCCGAGCCGTGCCCGAGGATTTCGTGCATGGCGGTCATGAGGATTTGGGCCCGGGCGCCGTACTTCTTGGCGCGCGCGATCTCTTGGGGCGAATAGGCAAACTCTTCCGCCACCTTGTTGCCGCTGGCGGCGGCAAAGGCGCGCATGGAGCCGGTGAAGATGAAGCTCTTGCTGCCGTACTGGTCGTGAATCTCCGCCTCGTTGGGCAGGTTCTCGCCGATGGTGGTGATCTGAAAATCTCCCGTCATGATCACCGCCTCGACGGCGTTGGCAAGCGGCGGGTGCGGGTTGGAGAGTTTGTACTGGTCCGCCCAGGGCTCGCGCTTTTCAAAGTAGGCGGCGTGGGCCGCCAGATCCTTCATCAGCTTCGTCGTCTTGTCGTCCACCACGCTCACCCAGGCCTGCGACGAGCCCTTGATGCCGCGCGGGTCCTTGTAAACCTCGATGAAGCCGTTGGTGAAATCCACCGGCGAGTCTTCCTTTACCCAAGCGATGTTGAATTTGCGCCAGTCATCCGGCGAGCCGGTCTGGTAATAACGGATAAGGGCGGTGAGGGCTTCCCTCAGACCCGGGGAAGCGTAGCGCCGCGCCAGCGCCAGGTAACGGCAGGCGTGCGAAAGCTCCATGGCGTAGAGTCCCGGCGGTACTTTGCCGTCCGGAGTCCCGGCGCGATAAACCTGCTCCACCAGCCTCCCGTCGGCTTCCTTCACCAGCCGTGAGTTGAGCGGATAGTGTTCGGTGAAGCCCTTCAGGTCGGCCAGGCTCACCCCGGAATAGAGGTTCTCGCCGCTGGCCAGCAACGGGTCCTCACCCTTCTTGGGGTTCTTGTCGGTAAGCAGGGGCTGGAAATTGGGATCGAAGATGGGCTGGCGCAGCTCGTCGAGCTCGCGGACCAGGTGGGCGCGCGAACCGTAATTGGCGCCGTGGCGGCGCGCCGTCTCCGCGGCAGCCTTCAGCTCCTCGAACGTGAACGTGGGTACAAATTTGTGCGAGGTGAAATTGTTGTGGTTGCCGCGGTTGGCGTAGAAGAGCTTGGCGTAGTCGGTGATCTTCTTCAAGACCTTGGGGTCGATGCCCCGCTGGTGCTGGGGAACCATCAGTTCGTCGAGCAGGTGCTTCTCCCGCAGCCCGTAAACCGAGTTCTGGTCGTAATCAATGGGGTTGAC
Source organism: Terriglobia bacterium (assembly GCA_046704985.1). Taxonomy (GTDB): domain Bacteria; phylum Acidobacteriota; class Terriglobia; order UBA7540; family UBA7540; genus JBJKQV01. Next base: position 12,865 of record JBJKQV010000326.1, on the reverse strand, counting down.
GGCGATGGCGGCCATGGAGAGCCAGTAAGCCAGAATCTGCTGGCGCAGCGTCAGGTCCTGGAAGCTGGGCGCGGAGAGCTGGATAAATCCCGTGTTGCCGACGCGGTCCACCACCACCGGCTGCGCGCCCTGTTGCGCGCCCGCGGAACTCCAAGACAAGAACACGATCAACATGGTCATCATCACCTTGGTCTTCAAAGCTTCGTTCCTCCTGAGGCCTCGTCCTGTTGACGCCGACCGCTCGCTTATAACAGATTCACTTTGCCGAGGCTAGGGTTGTTTTGTTTTTGCGCCCATGAGGGGTTGGGCATTGACACTTCGTATTCCGCGCTTATATGCTCGCGGCTTCAGTCGGGCATCGCGGCTTTGCCCGCCGGAGCAAAGCCCGGGCTTGCCTGCCGCCGGTGGGCCGTGCCGAGGAACGGGAGGCGCAGCTTGCATTCATCCGCTTCGCAACCGGGGTGGAAACGCTGGCGTGCGGCCGCGCTCGCTGCGGTGTGCCTGGGTGCGCTTCTTTTCTGTTCCACGGCGGCGCGCGCCGTCCAGTGGCAAGCCTGGTACACCGCCCAGGACGTGCGCGATCACCTGGCCACGCCCCAGGGCCGCCAGCAGGCGCTCGACTTTTGCCGCCGCTTGGGCGTCACCAAAGTCTACCTGGAAACCTTCCGCGACGGCTACCAGGCCGACCGCCAGACGCTCGAAGCGGCGCGCGACTTTTTCCGCCAGGCGGGCTTGCAAGTCTCGGGCGGCGTCGCCACCACCCTGCTCGGCAAACCCTCCACGGGCTGGAAGATCGCCGCCTGCTACACCAACCTCGCTAACCGCCGACATCTCGAGTCCATCTTCCGCTACGCCGCCGGCCTCTTCAACGAAATCGTGATTGACGATTTCCTCTTCACCGACTGCCGGTGCTCGGAGTGCTCGGCGGCCAAGGGTGACTATAGTTGGCAGCAGTACCGCCACCGGCTGATGCTCGAGGTCAGCCGCCAGGACGTCCTGGCGCCCGCCCGCGCGGTCAATCCCCAGGTGAAAATCATCCTCAAGTTTCCGCAGTGGTACGACGCCTACCAGAAGCGCGGCTACTGGCCGGCGGAGCAAGCGCAGATCTACGACGGCATCTGGGTGGGCACCGAATCGCGCAACCCCAACGCCGACCACTGGGAACACCGCCAGCAGTACGCGGGCTACTTTCTTTTCCGGTGGCTCAGCGACGTCGCCGGCGCCAAGACCGGCGGCGGCTGGTTCGACCCCTTCGGCACCGACCCCGAGCTCTTTCTCGATCAAGCATACGTCTCGGTACTGGCCGGCGCGCCCGCAATCGTCCTCTACCATTACGGCGCGCTGATTTCGCCGCAGTACCAGCCGCAGACCGAAGCGCTCGCCCGCCAGCGTCCTCTGCTCGAGCGCTTGAGCAAGCTGGTCAAGGACTGGCGCGGCATCGCCGCCTACAAACCCGTGGGAAGTAATCCCGGCGGCGAAGCGTACATCTTCGACGAAATCGGCATGCTGGGCATTCCGCTCGCCCCCACCGCGCACTTCCCCGCCCATGCGCGCGCTGCCCTGTTTACCGCCCACAGCCTCACCGACCCGCAATTCGTCCCCGAGCTGGAAAGTTTTCTCCAGGCAGGCGGCACGGCGTTCGTCAGCGAAGAGCTGGCGCACCGGCTCAACGCCGACCCGCGCTTGAAGCCCGCCAACCAGATCGAGCTCGGCAAGGACCAGTACCTGCGCACGGTCGAAGAGGGCAAGGGCCGCATCGTGGTCTTTTCCGACACCCTGCCGCGGCTCACCTATGTGGACGCCGACAACCGGGTCGTGCAGATGCTTCCCGCCCAGCGCCAGGCGCTCGCCGCGTGGCGCCGGATAGTTTCCGATTTCGCGCCCACGTCCATCGACGCGCCGCCGCGCGTGGCCATTCTCTCGCTCGGCGGGCGGGCGGCGGTGATGAACTTCAACGAGACCGAAGTCGCCATCCGCCTCACCCCTTTGACCGGCATGGCCAGCCGCAACACCCAACTCTTCGCCACTCCGCGCGCCTTCCTCTCTTCCGACGGCTCGACGCTTCACCTGCCGCCGCACGGGGTCCTCGTTGTCGAATAGGATGTCGCGCGATGTCATTTATACATCGTCATAACTCTCAGGGCTCCGGAGCGGAAGGAGGAAATGGCCATGCCGACGCTTCGTAGAGGAACGATCCTGGTGCTAATGGCGGCGTGCACGGCCGCCCTGGCGCTTTTCGCCAAGCAGAACAAGGATGCTCAAGCAGCAGCGCTTCTTGCCAAGGCCCGTGAGCTCTCCGATATCCGGGCCGCGGGCAGTCCCGCATTCCTTATGCGGGCACGTGTTGTGGCGGCGCCGATGGGGAAGGAAAGAGCACAGCTCGACGGTACCTATGTGCTGACCTGGGCATCGCCGGGCCGCTGGCGCGAACAGATAACATTTCCTGGCTACCAACGTGTTCGCGTAGCCTTGCGAGACAAACTCTGGACGGCCTCCGACCTCCCTTTCGAGCCGGTGCGCGTTTACGAACTGAGCCAGCTCTTGGACTTTCGATCTCACTGGACTCTGCTGCCAGGCGAGTCCGCCAAGGTGAAGAGGGTCAGACGCCATAGGAGGATCGAGAGTCAGTGTATCGAGATAAAAGGCAACTTGGCGCACGGGCGCGAAGTTTGCGCGGAGCTTCCGTCGTTGCTACCGGTTCGCATGAACATGCTAATGCCTCATGATCCGCTGCGGATGTCGTTCGAGTACACCGACTATCGGCCGGCGGCAGGCAAAGAGTTTCCCCGCATGATGCGCGCCTACGAGGGGAATAAACGCGTATTGGAGGTCCGGGTGGAAGATCTGGTGCGGGACCCGCACCCGGACAATTCTGTCTTCGTCCCGCCTCCCCAGGCCGTATCGCGGGATTGGTGCTCCGATGCACTGCCGGCGACGGCGGCCGAGAAACCCGCACCCCGTTATCCGCGATCGGCATTGTCAAGCCGACGGCAGGGCGTAGTCTCTGTTTACGCTGTGGTCGGCGTTGACGGGTTTCTGTACGATCTGACGGTCGTAAGGTCCGCAGGCCAAGATTTTGACGCTGCGACGCTGGCAGGATTGGCGCGCTGGAGATATCACCCTGCCGTGTGTGCGGGCAAGCCGATTCCTTCCGAGAAGGTCATTCAAATCGCCTATACCCTCGAGGAATAACAGAGGTAGACCGAAGCGAATAGCCAACCGCAACACCCAGCTCTTCGCCACACCGCGCGCCTTCCTCTCTTCCGACGGCTCGACGCTTCACCTGCCGCCGCACGGGCTGATGGTGGTGGAGTGATCGGTCGCCGGGTTCTCACATGGTGAGATAAGCTGCCGAGAGTAAAGAAGGCATTGACATCTTGACCGGCCATTCCCTATGATGTCCGGTGACAATTGAATATCGGATTCAGTGACCCTGAATCTCATCCAGAGTGGCCGAGGGACGGGCCCAAAGACGCCACGACAACCGCTCCGGTGCAAATCGGAGGCAGGTGCCAAATCCCGCCCGGTTAGGGGCAGATGAGAAGGGGCAAGAACTTTTTGCCAACCTCTTCCCTCCCGGAAGAGGTTTTTTATTCCTCTTCCTTATCCTGCCAGATTTCCCCACCTGGATGCTCGAAAGGAGTACCTTCTTTGAGCTACCTTCTTCACTTGAAGTGCCGCGAATGCGGACGCACTTATCCTCCCGAACCTCTGGCGGCGTGCGAAGAGTGTTGGGCGCCGCTGGAAGCGGTTTACGATTACACGCGCATCTGGTCGGACGTAAGGCGCGAAGACCTGGCCACGCGCCCGCCTACCATGTGGCGGTATCGCGAGCTGCTGCCCCTCACCGGCGACCCCTGCGTGGGACTTCAGACGGGCTTCACGCCCCTGGTCGAAGCGCCGCGCTTGGCGCGGGCGCTGGGGGCCGCGCGGCTCTACCTCAAGAACGACTCCGTCAACCACCCCACCCTCTCTTTCAAGGACCGCGTGGTGGCGGTGGCGCTTTCCAAGGCGCGCGAGTTCGGCTTTGAGACGGTGGGCTGCTCTTCGACCGGCAACTTGGCCAACGCCGTCGCCGCGCAGGCCGCGGCGGGCGGCTTCCAGACTTTTATCTTTATTCCCGCCGACCTGGAGGCGGAGAAGATTGTCGGCACACAGATTTACGGCGCGCGGCTGATCAAGATTCGCGGCAACTACGACCAGGTGAACCGCTTGTGCGCGGAGATCGCGCAGAAATATCCCTGGGGCATCGTCAACGTCAACCTGCGCTCCTACTACGCGGAGGGTTCCAAGACCTTCGGCTACGAGATCGCCGAGCAGTTGGGCTGGCGGCTGCCCGAGCAGATTGTGGTTCCCATGGCGGGCGGGGCGCTGATTACGAAAATCGCCAAAGCTTTCGGTGAGTTGAAGAAGCTCGGTTGGGTAGAGGGCGAGTCGACTAAAATCTTCGGCGCGCAGGCGACCGGATGCTCGCCCATCACCACCGCCGCCAAGCGCGGCACGCGCGAGATCGAGCCCCAGAAGCCACACACCATCGCGCGGTCGCTGGCCATCGGCAACCCCGCCGACGGCTACCACGCCGTGCCCACCATCCTCGAGAGCGGCGGGGCGGGCGAGGACGTCACGGACGAAGAGATCGTCGAGGGCATCCGCCTGCTCGCCGAGACGGAAGGAATCTTTGCCGAAACCGCCGGCGGGGTGACGGTGGCGGTGGCGCGCAAACTGCTCCGCCAGGGGCAGCTCGACCCGCGCGCCTCAACCGTCCTTGCCATCACCGGTAACGGCTTGAAGACCCTGGCCGCGGTCAGCGGCGCGATTCCCGAGGCGGCGGTCATCGCACCCAAGCTCGCGGAATTCGAGGAACAGTGCGTGGGCCTGGCTCCCACCGTCGCGGAGCAGGCGGCAACCAGCGTCTGAGTTTACAAAACAGTTGATTCTCGCCGCGAAGTGTGGTGAATCAGGAGAGTGTGCCGGGCGGGCACTTGGAAGCAGGGATGCACAGCGACCTGGTATATTAATCGGTTCAGAGACGGCGGAGGTCCCTAGACCTGCCGCGAATGGGTTGCGGTTATCTGGAGGGGGATGTGCGGCTCTATTTACTCCTTCTGCTGGCGGCCCCTATCTCCCGGCCGTGGGTCGGAGCGCCCGCGCTGGCGGCAGGCAGGCTATGCGATGAAGTGCGTGCCCAGGGTCGAGGTACCACACTCCCTCCGAGACCGCAACTGCCCCCCGATGTCGCTCGGCAGCGGTCACTACCGGGCTCGAAGAGTCAGTTTTACATAGGAGGGATGACGCCTCTCATGGGCAGTTGCATGGGAGACGAGCCTCAGCGTGTTGAGCAGCTCCTTAAGGGTGGGGCCAAGGTAAACGCGAGAGACTCACTGGGCCGGACCGCCTTGTTTTACGCCCGCTCATCAGAGGTGATTCGCTTGCTGATCGAGCACGGTGCGCACGCAGACATTCGAGACAAGACCGGAGATACGGCGCTCATTGCGGCAGCCGCCAAGCCGGACCTCGGGGTTGTCAAAGCTCTACTAGCAGAGAACTCCGACCCCGATCTGAGGAATAACAAAGGTATGACCGCCTTGATGTTCGCCGCACAGGGGCGCCTAACGCTTCAACAGCCTTCGGGGAAAGACGTGGTCCGGGCTCTCCTGGCGTCGGGCGCAGATCCTGACATTCAAGACAATAAGGGCGTTACAGCGCTCATGCGGGCTGCGGAAAGTGGACAGAACGATATCGTGAGGCTGTTACTCGCGGGTGGTGCAGACGTAACCCTTCACGATAAGAAGGGACGAAGCGCTCTGAATTACGCCCTCCATAGCCGGCAGTATAGAACGGCGGCTTTGCTTCGTTCCTGGATTCGCAGGAACTAACGAGATGGTGGCCACGATCTATCCGCCGGGCAACGGATTGACCGCAGGTTCTGCTTGTAAATGCAAGGCCCACGGTCCCGCCCGGCGGGACCGTGGATTAACCGCTCCCGCAAACACGGCCTGAGTCCACAAACGACCCGCCGCCTGAAGGCAGTGGGCCGCAGGACGGTTGACACTCGCCGCGAATTGTGGTGAATGAAGGAAGTGCGACCGGCGCCGCCTGTAGCGCCGGTCTGTGACCGGCGTGCGCCGCTCGTGGAGCGGCGCTACAACCGACCATGCCACAACGCATCTCCATTCGCGTTCCCGCCACCAGCGCCAACCTGGGCTGCGCGTTCGACTGCGCGGCACTGGCCCTGGGGCTCTATCTCGACCTGCACGTCACGCCGCGCGCCGACACGGAAGTGAGCGTGAGCTACGCGGGCGTCAACCCCGAGCGCATTCCCACCGACGAGACGAACCTCATCGTGCGCACTATCCGCGCGACGCTGGAAAGTTGGAAAAAGAAGAAAGGGTTCAACCTGGAGATCGAGAACCAGATTCCGGTGGGCGCGGGCCTGGGCTCGAGCGCCGCGGCAATCGTCGGCGCGCTGGCGGCCGCTCACTGGCTGGCCGATGCCACCCTGCTCGACGCCGACCTGCTTTCCCGCGCCGCGCGCCTGGAAGGTCACGCCGACAACGCCGCCGCCGCCTGGCACGGCGGGTTCACGGTGGCCGTCGAGGAGGGCGGGCGGGTGCGCGCCTTGTCCGTGCCCGTGCCCGAAACACTTCAGTTCGTACTGGTGGTTCCCGATTACGCTTTCCCCACCGAGCAGGCGCGCGCCGTCCTGCCGCCGCACTACTCGCGCGCCGACGCCGTGCACAATCTGCAGCGCGCCACCATGCTCGCCGCGCAGCTCTTCTCCGGCAAGCCCGAGTTGCGCCGCTCGTTTTTCGACGACCGCTGGCATCAACCTTACCGCGCCCCACTGCTGCCGGGACTTCAGGAAGTGCTGAGCCTGAGCCATTCCGACCTGCTGGGCGTGTGCCTGAGCGGCGCGGGCCCTACCATCCTGGCCTTTGCGCGCGCCAACCCGCAGGCGCTGGGAGAAGAAATTCGCCAGACGCTCATCCGCAGCGGCGTCAACGCCCAGGTCCACGTCCTCCCGCCCGATAACCGCGGCGCTAAGGGTTGGAGTTTGCCGGGATAGGTCCGAAGAACATTGCAACGTAGCGCTGCCCTTCAGGGCAGCACCGTTTGTACGGTCGCGGGCCAAGGCTTGCCTGCGGCAGGCAGGTCCAGTGTTACTTGGCAACCAGCAGCTGCCCGCCGCCGCGGCCGCGGAACAACGCCATGAAATCTTCAGGAATGCCCGCCTGGCGCGCCAACGCCTCAAAATCGGGCTGCTCCATGCGCACCTCGCTGAATCCCGCCTGACGCACCAAGTCTTCCAACTCGCTGTCTTCGTAAAAGCGCAGGCGCGAAGCCATGGGCTCGGGCGCGGCGGGAGTGCCGCGCAGTTCCTTGCCACCGGTGAAGAGGACCAGCCGGCCGCCGGGCTTCAGCACGCGGCGGATTTCGCGCAGCGCCTCCAAAGGACGCTCCAGGAACCCGAAAACGCCGGTCATTACCGCGCAGCTAAACGTTCGTTCGGCAAAAGGCAGCGAGGCGGCGTCGGCCTGATGCAGTTCCAGGCGCTTGTCGCGCAGGACTTGCGCGTCGAGCTCGCGGGCCACGCCCAACAAATCGGCGCTGTGGTCCACGGCGGCGGCGCGGCAGCCGCTCTCGAGCGCGTCGTGGAGGAACGCTCCTCCCCCGCAGCCCACCTCGAGCAGATGGTCCTGGGGAGTGAGTTTGAGAAGTTGCAGGATGGCCATGAAGTTGGGGCGGTGGTAGAGCGGGTCGCGATAGAAAGCGCGCGCCTGCGCGCCCGAGGGACAGCGCGCCCGGCGGTCGGTGAGCCAGTCGCCCAGCCGGCCGGGCGTCATGGCCTGGAGAAGCGGCGCCGCCGCCTCGCCGGCAAACCAGCCCGCCAGTTCCTGGCCGCGCTCGCCGAAAAGGCTCGCCGCGTCCGGGCGCTCCAGGGTCACGCGCGTGCCCCCGCCCGCCGACTCAAAGCGCAGGCGCAGCGCCGCCGCCGGCGCGGGCTGCCACGCTTCTCCCAGCCAGTCGAATTCGATCTCTTCCGGCGGCTGCCAGCGCACCACGCGCGCCACTTCCCTTCCTTCCCGGGTGATGCTCCCGCCCGCGCCGCGCTGGAATTTCATTCCCTGCCGTTCCAGCGCCAGGGCCAGTTCGTCGGCCACGGCGTCAAACGCCGCCGCCGGTTCGAGCTCCAAATCGACGCTTGTGCGCAAGCTCATGGCGACCTTCCTCTCTTGCTGAAATCGGGGGAAGCCCCATTATTGCCGACGGCGCGGAAAACGCAACCCAAATCGCCACACAGCAATTGGCCGGCGCCATCGCCCTCGGTCGCGTGGCTTCGAGACCGCGCCGCGCCCGCCGGTGCGCGTAGCGCCTAAATGTCGCTAGAGTTTCAAACCATTCCAGGCATTGCAACCCGGCAGTGGTTTGCGGTAGGATAACGCATTGACCTGCGAACCGGTCCTGCCAGAAAGCTAGCATTACGGCGAGGCCTTCCAGAGGCGGGCGGCGCCGGAGGTTGAAGACGCCCCCACCGCCAATCCCGTTTTGCCGCGCCCCAAGGCGCGGGAGGTAGACAACCCCAGTGAGCACCACGATCAGCACTCCTGAAGAGCCCCGCGTCCTCGGCTTCTACGGTTCCGTCATCGGCAAGAAAATCGTGATGGCGGTCACCGGGTTCATCCTGTTCGGCTTCATCGTGCTGCACCTGGTCGGCAACCTGATGATCTATCTGCCTCGCGGCGCCAACGGCGAATGGCCGGTGGACCACTACGCGACCATGCTGCGCGTGCTGCCCGAGCTGCTCTGGAGCGTGCGGATCGTCCTGCTGGTGGCGGTGGTCCTGCACATCCTGGCGGCGTGGCAGCTGACGGTGCTGAACAAGTTCCGGGCGCGCCAGCAAGGCTACGTCAAGTACGAGCCCCTCACCGCCAGTTACGCCTCGCGCACCATGGTGTGGAGCGGGCCGATCATCTTTTTCTACGTGATCTACCACCTGCTGGATTTGACCTTCGGGAAGTTCAACCCCCACTTCGAATTCGGTCACGTTCACGCCAACGTGGTGGAGAGCTTCTCGCACCCGGCGGTGGCGATTTTCTACGTCGTGGCGAATGTCTGCCTGGCCTTCCACCTCTATCACGGGCTGTGGAGCATGTGCCAGAGCGTCGGGATTGCCCATCCCCGCTACACGCCGGTGCTCAAGACGGCTTCCAAGGTGATTGCCATCGTCATGGGCGTGGGATTCTGTTCCATTCCCCTGGCCGTGCTGAGCGGCCTGATTCATTGAGGCCGGGAACGAACCATGAAACTTGATGCCCGCATTCCGTCAGGACCCATCGAGCAGCGGTGGGACAAGATTAAGTTCGACATGAAGCTCGTCAACCCCGCCAACAAGCGGAAGTACTCGGTGATCGTGGTGGGGACGGGGCTGGCGGGCGGGTCGGCGGCGGCCTCGCTGGCCGAGCTGGGCTACCGCGTGAAATCGTTCTGCTACCAGGACTCGCCGCGCCGCGCTCACTCCATCGCCGCGCAGGGCGGCATCAACTCCGCCAAGAATTACCCGAACGACGGCGACTCGGTCTTCCGGCTCTTCTACGACACGGTCAAGGGCGGCGACTTCCGCTCACGCGAGGCCAACGTTTACCGCTTGGCGCAGGTGAGCCTGAACATCAACGACCAGTGCGTGGCCCAGGGCGTCCCCTTTGCGCGCGAGTACGGCGGGCAGCTGGCCAACCGCAGCTTCGGCGGGGCGCAGGTCTCGCGCACCTTCTACGCGCGCGGGCAAACGGGCCAGCAGTTGCTGCTGGGCGCCTACCAGGCCCTGGAGCGGCAGATTCAGGCCGGGCAAGTGGAGATGTTTCCCCGCCACGAGATGCTGGAGCTGGTGGTGGTGGACGGCCGGGCGCGCGGTATCGTGGCTCGCGACCTGGTGAGCGGCGAAGTTTCCTGCCACGCCGCCGACGCCGTGCTGCTGGCATCGGGCGGCTACGGCAACGTCTTCTTCCTCTCCACCAACGCCAAGGGGTCGAACGCCACCGCCGCCTGGCGCGCCTACAAGCGCGGCGCCGCGTTCGCCAACCCCTGCTACACGCAGATTCATCCCACCTGCATCCCCGTGAGCGGCGACTACCAGTCGAAGCTCACCCTGATGAGCGAGTCGCTGCGCAACGACGGGCGCATCTGGGTGCCCAAGAAACAGGGCGACACACGGCCGCCCAACCAGATTCCGGAAGGGGAGCGCGACTACTACCTGGAGCGCATCTATCCCGCCTTCGGCAACTTATCGCCGCGCGACATCTCTTCGCGCGCCGCCAAGCGCGTCTGCGACGAGGGACGGGGCGTGGGCCCCACCGGGCGCGGCGTCTATTTGGATTTTGCCGATGCCATCGGCCGCCTGGGGCGCAAGACCATCGCCGAACGCTACGGGAACCTTTTCGAGATGTACGAGCGCATCACCGGCGAGGACCCTTACCAGCGGCCCATGCGCATCTTCCCCGCCGTCCACTACACGATGGGCGGGCTGTGGGTGGATTACCACCTGATGAGCACCATCCCCGGCCTGTTCGTGCTCGGGGAGGCCAACTTCTCCGACCACGGCGCCAACCGCCTGGGCGCCAGCGCCCTCATGCAGGGGCTGGCGGACGGCTACTTTGTGATTCCCTACACGCTGGGCAATTTCCTGGGGAGCGTCAAGGCCGGCGACGCGGTCACCGCCGACCACCCGGAATTCCGTGCGGCACGCCAGCAGGTGGAGGCGCGCAGCGCGCGCCTGCTCTCCATCCACGGCAAGCGCACGGTGGATTCTTTCCACCGCGAGCTGGGACAATTGCTCTGGGAATATTGCGGGATGTCGCGCAACCGCCAGGGGCTGGAAAAAGCCCTGGCAGAAATTCCCGCCCTGCGCGAGGAGTTCTGGAAGAACGTGATCGTCACCGGCGATTCCGGAGAGATCAACCAGGCGCTCGAGAAGGCCGGGCGGGTGGCCGATTTCCTGGAACTGGGCGAGCTGTTGTGCCGCGACGCGCTGGAGCGCGAGGAGTCCTGCGGCGCGCACTTCCGCGAGGAGTACCAGACCAAGGAAGGCGAGGCGCTGCGCAACGACGAGAAGTTTGCGCACGTGGCGGCGTGGGAATATACGGGCGAAAATTCCGCGCCCGTCCGCCACGTCGAGCCCCTGGATTTCGAGTACGTGCACCTGGCCACGCGTAGTTACAAGTGAGGGAAGAAGGATTCAGGATTCAGGGCAGCGGGAATTCTGAGTCCGGGTGGCTTGGATAGAGCAGGGACATCATGAAACTGACACTGCACATCTGGCGGCAAAAGAACGCGGACGCGAAGGGCAGGATGGTCCGCTACGAGCTTCCGAACGTCAACGAACACATGTCGTTTCTGGAGATGCTCGACGTGCTCAACGAGGACCTGATGGCCCGGGGCGAGGACCCCGTGGCTTTCGAGCACGACTGCCGCGAAGGCATCTGCGGCTCCTGCGGGTTCATGATCAACGGCGTGGCGCACGGCGGGCAGCCGGGCACCACTGTCTGCCAGCTTCACATGCGCCACTTCCACGACGGCCAGGAGTTGTGGCTGGAGCCCTGGCGCGCCGAGGCTTTCCCGGTGCTTAAGGACCTGATTGTCGACCGCAGCGCCTTTGATCGCATCATCGCCGCGGGCGGTTATGTTTCCGTGAACACCGGCGGGGCGCCGGACGGCAATGCCTTTCCCATCGAGAAGCAGCGCGCCGACCTGGCCATGGACGCCGCGGCGTGCATCGGCTGCGGAGCCTGCGTGGCCGCCTGCCCCAACGCCGCCGCCATGCTCTTTACCTCCGCCAAGATTTCCCACCTGGCGCTGCTGCCGCAAGGCGAGCCGGAGCGCGAGCGCCGCGCCCTGGCCATGACCGCGCAGATGCAGCACGAGCTCTTCGGCGCCTGCACCAACCACGGCGAGTGCGAGGCCGTCTGCCCCAAGAGCATCAAGCTCGAAAACATCGCTCGCCTCTTCCGTGAGTTCATGCGCGCGCGCTGCTCCTATCGCGGCGAGCCGGTGGCCAAGTAGACGCCCTGGGAGCCAAGCTCCCGCCATGCCAAGCACAAAACTGCAAGACGTTCTCGCCCGGTTGCAATCGCTTTCTCACCCTGAAAATCTGGCCGGCATGGCGCGCTTCGGCATTCCCGTGGGCCGCGCCCTGGGCATTCCCACTCCCGACATCAAGAGACTGGCGCGAGAAATCCGACGCGACCATCGCCTGGCGCTGGAGCTGTGGAGGACAGGGATTCTGGAAGCGCGCGCCCTGGCGGCGATGATCGAAGAACCAAAGCGCGCGAGCGAGCGGCAAATCGAGCGCTGGGTGAAGGATTTCGACGGTTGGTCAATCTGCGACGGCTGCTGCCTCTACCTGATCGTCCGCCTGCCCTTCGCCTGGCGCAAAGCGTTCGAGTGGAGCCGCCGCAAGCGGGAGTTCGAGAAGCGCGCCGGGTTCGCGCTTGCTGCCGTTCTGACGGTGCACGACAAGCAAGCTCCCGACGCCAGGTTCCTGCGCTTCCTTCCGGTCATCAAGCGCCAGGCGCGGGACGAGCGGAACTTCGTCAAAAAGGCCGTCAACTGGGCGCTGCGCCAGATCGGCAAGCGCAACCGGCGATTGAACCGCGCCGCCCTCGAAACGGCGCGCGAATCCTCGCAAATCGATTCGCCCGCCGCGCGCTGGATCGCTGCCGATGCCTTGCGTGAGCTCACCAGCCCCGCCGTGCAAGCGCGCCTTCGACACTCCCGCGCTACTTGAGCGTCTTGTCGAGAAACGTCACCATGCGTTGCCAAGCGTCGGCGGCGTCGGCGGGGCGGTAGCCGCGCTTATTATTGGGATTCTCGA
>JBJKQV010000325.1:0-9617 GCA_046704985.1 Terriglobia bacterium | reverse complement strand
GCAATGCTCCGTGCAAACCAGCGTTCCGAAGCTGTCGCGCCCCTGAAACAGCGCCGCGCACGGTTGGCCCAGCATTTCGTCGGCAGCATAACCGAACAACTTCGCCGCGGCGCGATTCCAGGAACGGATCACACCGTCGCCGTCGATGGCGTAAGCCGCGTCGGCGGTTCCTTCCAGGACCGCGAACAGTTCTTTCTCCAGCACCGAAGCCTCCGTGCCTTCCCCCGCCGGCCGTACGACAAGGTTCCCGCTCCCCGCGCCGGGGGAAACGGGCAAGGTTTGACTTAGAGGATAAGAATCCGCCGGGCGAGTGTCAACCCTACTTTGCGCCTGTCCGGAATCGGACAAGCCCATCCCACAGACGAACAAAAATCTCTTCCCTGCCCATTCAGCGGACGCCAAGGCACGTATTTTCAAGCGGCTACAAGCACCACTCTGGCCCCTGGCGTGCCACACCTGGAGACGGAGGAAAGAATGGACATCGCCCGCCCCTCCGGCGCCGGCAAGCGGCGCAGGAAACAGATCATTTACGCGGCCCTGGCCCTGGTGGCCATCGCCGGCACCACCTACGCGCTTTCGCGGCTCAAGCCTGCGGCGCCGGAAGTAGACCGCTCGACAGTGTGGATTGACGCCGTCAAGCGCGGCCCCCTGCGCATTCAGGTGCGGGGACTGGGGACGCTCGTGCCCGAGAACATTCTTTGGATCCCCGCCGTCACCGACGGGCGGGTGGTGCGCCGGCTGCTCCTGCCCGGCACGGCCGTCAAGGCGCAGAGCGTTCTGCTGGTGCTCAGCAACCCCGAGCTCGAACAGGCGGCGCTCGACGCCCAGTGGCAACTGAAGCAGGCGGAGGCGGAACTGGAAAGCCTCAAGGCGCAGCTGCAAAGCAGCCTGCTCGACCACCAGGCGACCGCCGCCACCGTCAAATCCGATTACCGCCAGGCGGAGCTCACCGCCGAGAAGGATCAAACTCTGGCCAAGGAAGGATTGGGCTCGGAACTGAACCTGCAGCTTTCCCAGGCCAAGGCGCAGGCCCTGGACACGCGCAACCAGATTGAAGAGCGGCGCGTCAAGGTCTTATCCGACTCCATGCAGGCGCAAATGGCGGCGCAGAAGGCCAAAATCGAGCAACTGCGCGCCCTCTACGACCTGAAGCGCACCCAACTCGCCTCGCTCCAGGTGCGCGCGGGCGCGGACGGCGTGCTCCAGGAGCTGCCGGTGGAAGTGGGCCAGCGCGTCACCGCGGGCACCATCCTGGCCAAGGTGGCGCAGCCCAACCAATTGAAGGCGCAGCTCAAGATCGCCGAAACGCAGGCCAAGGACCTGCAACTGGGCCAGAAGGCGGAAATCGACACCCACAACGGCATCATTCCCGGGCATGTGATCCGCATCGACCCTTCGGTGCAAAACGGAACGCGCACTGTGGACGTCAAACTGGATGGGCCGCTGCCCCCCGGCGCGGTGCCCGACCTGAGCGTGGACGGTACGATCGAGATCGAGAACCTGAAGGACGTCGAGTACGTCGGGCGGCCGGCGTTCGGCCAGCCGCGCTCGACGGTCAGCCTGTTCAAGCTCGTGGACGGCGGCAAGGAAGCCGTGCGCACACAAGTGAAGCTGGGCCGCGCCTCCGTCAACTCCATCGAGGTGCTCGGCGGGTTGCAGGTCGGCGACCAGGTCATCCTTTCCGATATGTCGCGCTGGGACGGTTTCGACCGTGTGCGGCTGGAATAGGGCGGAAGTTGGAAATCGAAAGTTGAAAGTACAAAGCTGGAGGGCGGGCAGCACTCACGACTCATCATTTATAACTTATGGCGCCTAAAGCGGAACCCCTCGGCGAAATCCCGCGTATGGAGTAGTAGGGTCGCCCATGAACACACTCTTCCAGGACCTGCGCTTCGGCCTGCGCATGCTGGCCAAGAACCCGGGCTTCACGGCGGTGGCCGTGCTGACTCTTGCGCTGGGCATCGGCGCCAACACGGCGATCTTCAGCGTGGTCAACGCGGCGCTCCTCCGCCCGCTGCCCTTCTCCGACCCCGACCGGATCGTCGTGGTCGGGCAAGAGTGGATGGGCGGTGCGGGCGATTTTTCACCCGCCGACTTCCTGGACGTGCGCGCCCAGAACCACAGCCTGCAGGAAATGGCGGCCTATCGAAGCTGGAACTTCAACCTGACGGCCGGCAACCGCCCGGAGCACGTGGCGGGGGAGGTGGTAACACCCAATTTCTTCCGCCTGTTGGGCGTCAAACCGATCTTGGGACGGGGCTTTTTGCCCTCCGACGGAGGGCCGGGCGGGAACCGGGTTGCGCTGTTGAGCTATGGCCTGTGGCAGCGATCGTTTGGCGGAGCGCCCTCGGCAGTGGGAAGCAAGCTGGTGATGAACGGCGAACCTTTCACGGTGATCGGCGTAATGCCGGGCGGCTTCCGCTTTCCGGAAGAGTCGGAGCTGTGGGTGAGCCCACGCTATGCGGTACCGGCGCATCCGTTGCGGCCCGAGGTCAATCCCGCCACCCTGCGCGGCGCCCACTATTTTGATGCGCTCGCCCGCCTGCGTCCCGGCGTGACGCTGGGGCAGGCACGCGCGGATCTGGCGGTGGTTTTCCGCAACGTCGCCCGCGCGCACCCCGATTCCGACCTGCAAGGCGGCAAGCCCTGGGTTCAGACTTTGCACCAAAGCGAGGTAGGAAACGTCCGCACTGCCCTGCTGGTTTTGCTGGCGGCCGTGGGGCTGGTCTTGTTGATCGCCTGCGCCAACGTCGCCAGCCTGGTGCTGGCGCGCGGCGTCGCCCGCCGCAAGGAATTCGCGTTGCGCGAGGCGCTAGGCGCCAGCCGCGCCCGGGTGGCGCGGCAAGTGCTCACCGAATCTCTGCTCATGGCCCTGCTGGGAGGCGGACTGGGAATCGTCCTGGCGCTGTGGGGCTTCCCGGTTCTGGCGACGCTGGTTCCCGCCGACCTTCGCACCACGACGCGATGGGCGCTCGACGGGAACGTTCTGACCTTTACCCTGGCGCTGACGGTTTTGGCGGGCCTCGCCTTCGGCCTGGCTCCGGCGCTGAGTGGCACGCGGAATTGCCTGACCGAAACCCTCAAAGAACGCAGCCGAACCTCCGCACACGGAGGCCGCCGCGGCCAGGAATGGCTGGTGGTTGCAGAAACGGCGGTGGCGCTCGTCCTGTTGGTGGGCGCGGGGCTACTGCTGAGAAGCTTTGTCCGCTTGCTGAACGTCGACCAAGGCTTTGACCCCACCCACGTCCTCACCATGCAGATCTTCCTCCCGCAGGCGAGGTATCCGAGCGCGGAGCGACAGGCGGCCTTTGTGAAGGAGATGCTGGCCGCCATCAAGACCCTGCCCGGCGTCGAGTCCGCCAGCGTGGCCACGCGGCTGCCGCTCAATCCCGGGGGGAGCCAGCGCAGCGTGCAAATCGAGGGCAGAAGCTACGGGCCGGATCAGCCGGACGAAGACGTCGTCCCCGATTATTCCGTCGTCAGCCCGGGTTATTACCGGGCACTGCGCATCCCCTTGCTGGCGGGGCGCGCCTTCACGCCGCACGACGACGCTTCCGCGCCTCCGGTGGTCGTCGTCAATCGCGCCATGGCCAAAACCTTCTGGCCGAACCAGAGCCCCATCGGGAAGCACCTCCGGATGGGCGATGGGGACCCCTGGTCCCAGGTCGTTGGAGTCGTCGGCGACGTGCGGCGCAAGCAGCTCGCCGCCCCGGCGCGGCCGACCTTCTACGCCCCCTACGCGCAGGATCCCTGGCCGTTCATGGACATCGCGGTGCGTTCCGCCGCCGACCCCGCCGGCCTCTCCCACGCCGTCGCCGCTGCGATCCAGAAGATCGACCCCGACGAGCCTCTCTACAACGTTCGGACCATGCAGGAGGTCGTAGCGCGCTCGGTCTCGGAGCGACGCTTCCGCCTGGTGTTGCTGGGATCGTTCGCTCTGCTGGCGCTCTTCCTGACCGCCATCGGCATCTTTGGAGTGATCTCCTTCGCCGTCTCCCAGCGTACGCACGAGATGGGGCTGCGCATGGCCCTGGGGGCGCGCCGCCAGGACGTGCTGAAGTTGGTGGTCGGCCGCGGGGTTGCGCTGGCCCTGGTGGGCGTGGGTTTGGGGACCGCCGGCGCCTTGGGCCTTACGCGGCTGCTGAGCGGGCTGCTCTACGGCGTCAAGCCTGCGGACCCGCTCACTTTTGCCGCGGTGGCGCTGCTCCTGATCCTGGTGGCGACCCTGGCCAGTTATCTTCCCGCCCGCCGGGCGACGAAGGTGGATCCCATGGTGGCACTTAGATACGAGTAACACAGTGACGAGTGACAAGTGACGAGTGACGAGAAATGAGTGATCAACAAAAAGAATTTCATTTGTGGCGCGATTTTTTTTGGCTTGTCACTTGTCACTCACCGCTTGCCACTTTGACGCTTGGGGGAAGAAGCCGCGAAGCTGCGGCGAGGTGACGAATGGGAACCCTACTCCAAGACCTGAAGTACGGTCTGCGGGTGCTGGCCAAGAACCCCGGCTTCACGGCGGTGGCCGTGTTGACCCTCGCCCTGGGCATCGGCGCCAACACGGCGATCTTCACCCTCGTCAACGCCGTGCTGCTGAATCCCCTTCCCGTCCAGAACATCTCGCGCCTGGCGCAGGTGGATACGACGGATAAGAAGACCCAACTGGGGCTCGCCAACGCCACGCGCCTGGGGGTCTCGTATCCCAACTACCGCGATTACGCGCAGCAGGCCCGCTCCTTCACGGGCCTGGCCGCTTACATGCCGGTGACCATGACCCTCAGCGGGCAAGGCGAGCCCAAGCAGTTTCAGGGGTTCCTGGCGACCGCCAATTATTTCCAGGTGCTGGGTGTGCAGGCAGCCCTCGGCCGGGTGTTCCATCCCGGGGACGACCAGAAACCCGGCGGCGACACGGTGGCGGTCCTGAGCTACGGCCTCTGGGCGCGCCAGTTCGGCGCCGACCCCAATATCGTGGGCAAACAACTCACCCTCAACGGTACCTCCTACACGGTGATCGGCGTCGCCAAGCAGGGGTTCAAGGGAACGTTCCTGTTTGCCAGCGCCGACCAGATTTGGATTCCCGTCAGCATGCACAGCCAGATGCTGGCGGGTTTCATCGAGAAGAATTTTGAGGACCGGCGTTTTCTCGATTTCTTCTGCTTCGGGCGCCTGAAGCCGGGCGTGACCCTTCGCCAGGCGGGCGCGGAAGTTCAAACCATCGCCTCGCGCCTGGAGGCGCAGTATCCCAAGGACAATGAGGGGCGCAGCGCGGTGCTTTCGCCGCTCTCGGACGCCGTGGTGAACGTCAACTTGCACTCCCAGGTCACTCTGGCGGGCGGCATGTTGATGGTGATCGTCGGCCTGGTGCTGCTGGTGGCCTGCGTGAATCTGGCCAACTTGCTGCTGGCGCAGATGGCGCGGCGCGAAAAAGAGATGTGCCTGCGCGCGGCGCTGGGCGCGGACGGCCGCCGCCTGATGCGGCAGTCGCTGACCGAAAGCCTGTTGCTGGCGCTGCTGGGCGGCGCGGCGGGACTGGTGATTGCTTACTGGGGAAAGACCATCCTTTGGTCTTATCGCCCCGCCTTCATGGCCCAGACCGATTTGAACCTGGCGCTGGACGGGCACGTCCTGGCCTTCACCCTACTCATCACCCTGCTGACCGGCGTGCTGTTCGGCCTGGCGCCGGCGTTCAAGGCGGGGCGCCCCGACCTGAACGAGGCGCTGAAGTCGAGCGGGCGCAGCGGCAGCCTGGCGTGGGGGCGCAGCCGCTTCCGGCAGTTTTTGATCATCTCCGAAGTCGCCCTGGCTCTGGTGGCGCTGGCGGGCGCGGGTCTATTCCTGCGCAGCCTCTCCTTCGCCTCCCACATCGACCCGGGATTTGAGACCCAAAAACTGTTCACGCTCGACTTCGACCTCGCTTCGCAGCATTACACCCGCGAGCACGGCGAGCAATACTACCGCGACTCCATGGAGCGCGCCGCGGCGGTTTCCGGCGTGCAATCGACGGCGGTGGCTTCCATCGGCCCGCTGGCCGGCGGTTTGGCGCGCACCATCTTCCTGGAAGGCCAGGACGCGAGCACCGGGCACCGCGGCATGCTCACCACCATCAACGACGTTTCGAACGGCTACTTCCAAACCCTGGGCGTGCCCGTGCTGCGCGGCCGGGTTTTTGAAGACACGGATCGCCAGGGCACGGCGCTCGTCGCCGTCGTCAACAAGGCGATGGCGCAGCATTTCTGGCCGGGGCAGAATCCCATCGGCAAGCGCTTCCACTTTATTGACGACCCCACGCTGCGCGAAGTGGTGGGTGAGGTGGACAACACGGCGCAACTGCTGATCGGCATGGCGCCACAACCGATCGCTTATTTGCCCCTCACACAGGACTTCTCGCCCAACGCCACCTTGCTGGTGCGGACAAAGGGCGACCCGCGGCAAGTCATTCCGGCGGTGCGCCAGCAGGTGCAGGCGCTCGACCGCAACCTGGCGCTTACCAACGTCGCCACCATCGGCGAAACGTTGAACCTGGGACTCTGGGCCCCGCGCATGGCGGCGGAACTGCTCGGCATCTTTGCCGCCCTGGCGCTGGTCCTCGCCTCGCTGGGCATTTACGGCGTCTTGTCCTATTCCGTCTCGCAGCGCGTGCAGGAGGTAGGCATTCGCATGGCGCTGGGCGCGACGCCCCGCCGCGTGCTGCACCTGGTGGTGCGCCAAGGCATGACGCTGGTCCTGGCGGGCGTGGCATTGGGCATTGGAGGAGCGCTGCTCGTGACACGCTTCCTCTCGAGCCTGCTGTTCGGCATCAAGCCCACCGACCCGCTGACCTACGCCGCGGTGGCGCTTTTGCTGTCGGCCGTTTCGTTTTTGGCTTGCTACCTTCCCGCACGCCGGGCGACGAAGGTGGATCCGATGACGGCGCTTAGATACGAGTAACATAGTGACGAGTGACAAGTGACAAGAAAAAGCAATTCCATTTGCGGCGCGCCCTTCTTTGGCTTGTCACTTGTCACTTGCCACTTTGACTCTTGAGGGAAGAAGCCGCGAAGCTGCGGCGAGGTGACGATTGGGAACGCTGCTCCAAGACCTGAAATACGGCCTGCGCATGCTCGGCAAGAACCCGGGCTTCACGGCGGTGGCCGTGTTGACGCTCGCCCGGGTCATCGGCGCCAACACGGCGATTTTTAGCCTGGTGAACGCCGTGATGCTGCGCGACCTGCCGGTGCACGACCCCGGCCGGCTGGTGCTCTTCTCCGATAATCCCGGCGAGTCCATGAACATAGACTCGGACACCATCGTCTCCGGACGGCAGAGGGAGTTCTCTTATCCTTTCTACGAGCAGGTGCGCAAGGGCCAGAGGGTTTTCGAAGACGTCTGCGCGTTCCAGGCTCCGGACGACACCTTGACGATTCGCGCCCAGAACCAGCCCGGCACGGGCGTCCAGGTGGCGTACGGAAAACTGGTTTCGGGAAATTTCTTCTCCGTGCTGGGCGTTCGCGCGGCGCTCGGGCGCACCCTCACGCCCGCCGACGACCAGCCGAGCGCGCCGCCGGCGGCGATGGTGAGCTTTAATTTCTGGCAGCAGAAACTGGGCGGCGACCGCAGCGCCGTGGGGAGCACCTGGGATATCGACGGCGTCCCGGTAACGGTGGTAGGCGTGATGCCCAAGGGATTTTACGGCGTGCGCATGAGGCCGGAAAGCGCGGATTTCTACATGCCCCTCAGCCTGCGGCCCCGCCTGCCGCTCACCGTGATGCCGCAGGCCAAGGCGCTGCTCACCGACCCACACATTTACTGGCTCAACATGAAGGGCCCTCTCGAGCCCGGCAAGACGCTGGCTGAAGCGCAGGCGGCGATGGACGTCCAGTTCCGCCAGTACCTCGCCGCGCGCGCGGGGTCCAAGCTCACCTCGGCCGAGCAGCAAAAGATCCAGGGCGCTTTTCTGGTGCTGGCGCCGGGAGGGCGCGGCCTTTCTCAATTGCGCTTCGACTACTCCAAGC
This sequence comes from Terriglobia bacterium, assembly GCA_046704985.1. Classification (GTDB taxonomy): domain Bacteria; phylum Acidobacteriota; class Terriglobia; order UBA7540; family UBA7540; genus JBJKQV01. The sequence goes on along the minus strand of JBJKQV010000325.1, from coordinate 1,626 downwards.
CCCTGGTCATCCTGCTGGTCATCGTGGGCCTGGTGCTGCTGATTGCGTGCGCCAACGTGGCCAACTTGTTGCTGGTGAGGGCGCGGGCACGGCGCAAAGAGATGGCTATGCGCCTCGCCCTGGGCGCTAAGCCCGGGCGGCTGGCCAGGCAAGTCCTCACCGAGAGCGCGCTGCTGGCGGCGGCGGGCGGCGTGGCGGGCGCCTTGCTGGCCGCCTGGGGCGTACACTTTCTGGTGGCCAAGGTGGCGACGCGGATTCCTCTGAACGTGCGGCCGGACACGGCGGTGCTCGGCTTTTCCGCCGGCGTTTCCGCCCTGGCGGTGATTCTTGCCGGCCTCGCTCCGGCGCTGCGTGCGGCGCGTGTGGATCTGGTCCCGGGACTCAAGGCCGCGCCGGGACTGCAGGCGGGCGAGCGCACACGCCTGGGACTGGGCAAGAGCCTGGTGGTGTTTCAGATCGCAGCCTCGCTGCTGCTCATGGCGGGAGCCGGACTGCTGGCGCGCAGTCTGATCAATCTGGAAAACCAGAATCTGGGCTTCAGCCCCCGGCACGTCCTGCTGGTCAACATCAACACGGAGCTTGCGGGGTACGATTCCCAGCGCTTGCCGGGCCTCTACCGCGAGCTGCTGAGCCGCATCGGGGCGCTGCCCAATGTGCGCTCCGCCAGCCTGGGCATGACCAGCCCCATGAGCGGCAGCGTGGCCGCGTTCGGCGTGGCGGTGGAAGGCGAGGAGCCAACCTCCCATCCTCCTCCGCCGCAAGTGGTGGTGGTGGGACCGCATTACTTCGAGACCTTGGGCATACGCCTGGCGGCCGGGCGCACCATCGGCGAGCAGGACACGCCCGGTTCCCTGCACGTTGCGGTGGTCAATCAGGCTTTCGTGCGCGCCTTCGTTCCGCGCGGCAACCCCATCGGAATGCGCTTGAGCCCCGGACCGCCGTTCAAAGCGCCCGGCTACACAATCGTCGGCGTGGCCGCCAACGCCCGCTACGCGAGTGCCGCCAAGCCGGCGGGGCCCATGCTGTTTCTGCCGGCGTTTCAACTGCCCGGCATCATGGCCACCGCCAACGAAATCGAAGTGCGCGCCTCCGGCGACCCGGCGCGCGTGACCGGCGAAGTGCGCCAGGCGATTCACTCGGTCGACGCCAACCTGCCGATCATCAAGGTCACGCCCCTGGCCACGCAGGTGAATCATGCGCTCGTCCAGCAACGGTTGATTTCCGGGCTGGTGGGCTTCTTCGCGCTGCTGGGACTGCTGCTGGCGTGCGTGGGCCTGTACGGCATCATGGCCTACAGCGTGGAGCGGCGCACGCACGAGATCGGCATTCGCATGGCCCTGGGGGCGGAAAGGGCCAACGTCCTGCGCCTGGTGGTGTGGCAAGGGGCCAAGCTGGCGCTGGCGGGGGTGGTGCTGGGCCTGGCCGCCGCGCTGGCCCTCACGCGGCTGCTCGCAAGCCTGCTCTACGGCGTGCAGCCCGCCGACCCGGCTACTTTCTTGGCCGCCGCGCTGCTGCTGGGGGCCGTCGCCGCACTCGCTGCGTACCTGCCCGCGCGGCGCGCCACCAAAGTAGATCCGATGACGGCGCTTAGATACGAGTGACGAGTGACGAGAAGGGGAACTCAAT
>JBJKQV010000324.1:0-2760 GCA_046704985.1 Terriglobia bacterium | reverse complement strand
CTGCCTCTGGTTTCTGGGACGCTTCGGCGGCGCGGCGGAGGTGCTGGTAGGGTTGATCAAGCTGGACGACGACGTGGAGGCTCACGCGCTGCTGGCGAGCATTTACAGCAAGCTGCACAACGCCCCGGCGCGCACCCGGCAAGTCAAATGGTTGGCGGCCCACGAAAGCGCCGACGCCTCCGCCGGACCTCCCGGCGACCCCTCACCGCAGCCGCGCTTAAAGAAGAACTTCGACGGCCAGGCTTTCCGGCTGCTTTCCCTGACCATGCATAACACCCTGGAGGCGCACCTGGCCGGCAAGCCCGCGGCCGAGCACGCGGAGGCGCACCTCCAGCGGGGAAAGATGTTCTTGCAGGAAGAGCGCTACCAGGAGGCAGCGCGCGAGCTGGCGCAAGCGTCTTCGCAGGAACCCGGCAACAGCCAGATTCACCTGCTGCTGGGTCAGGCCTACGAGGGAGCGGGGCAGCACGTTGAGGCGCTGCATGAGCTCGAAACGTCCCTACACCTCGAGAACAGTCTGCCGGTCCACCTGTGGCTGTCGCGGGTCTTCCTGGCCATGAATCGCCTGGGGGAAGCGCGCCTGCAAGGGCAAGCGGCGCTGGACCTAGACCCCGAAAACGCTCAGGCCAAAAAGCTGCTCGCCGAAATCCAACAGCGCACCGGCGCACAAGGAAGGACGCCGTGAGCGGGAACAGAAGGTGGCGGAGACTGGGCTGGTTGGCGGCCGCCGGGCTGCTGGCGGCGGTGCTGGGCGCACCTGCACGTGCCGCCGAACCGCGGCCCGTAGTGGTGGAAATCGACCTCAACGATATGGTGCAGCCCGTGAGCGCCGAATACGTGAAGGCGGGCATCGAGCGCGCCAACCGCCTCAATGCCGCAGCCATTCTCCTCACCCTCAACACGCCCGGCGGCCTGGAGAGGTCCATGGAGGAGGTCATCGAGGCCATCCTGAGCTCCCACGTGCCGGTCATCACCTACGTGTGGCCGCAGGGCGGGCGCGCGGCTTCGGCGGGATTCTTCATTCTGATCTCGGCCGACGTGGCGGCCATGGCGCCCGGCACCCACGCCGGGGCCGCTCACCCGGTGGTGATCGGGGGGCTGAAGGTCGGCAAGACCATGGAGACCAAGATCGAAAACGACGCGGCGGCCTATATGCGCAGCATCGCCAGCCGGCGCGGCCGCAACACGCAGTTGGCGGAGTCGGCGGTGCGCGAGAGCAAGTCGTTCACCGAAACCGAGGCCCTGAACGACCACCTGATCGATATCGTCGCCAACTCGCCGCGCGCCCTGCTGGCCCAACTCGACGGGCGGACGGTGCGCCGCTTCGACGGCCAGACGACCACCTTGCACCTGAAGGATGCGCTCCTGGAGCCTTACCCCATGAGCAAGCGCGAGCGCTTCCTTTCCTGGATCGCCGACCCCAACATCGCCTTCCTGCTGGGCGCCCTGGGCGTGCTGGGACTCTACATCGAATTCACCCATCCCGGCCTGATCGTGCCGGGAGTGGTGGGCGCCATCGCCATCGTGCTGGCTCTGTTCGCCTTCCACCTGCTTCCCATCAACTACCTGGGAGTGATCCTGATCGTGCTGGCTCTGGCGCTGTTTGCGCTGGAGGTCAAGGTCAGCTCGCACGGGGCGCTGGCGGCGGGGGGCATCGTGGCCATGATCATCGGGGCGATGATTTTGGTCAATTCGCCCTGGCCTTCGGCGCGCATCAGCTTTGCCACTGCCTTGAGCGTCACCCTGCCGGTGGCGGTGATTACCGTCATCTTGTTGCGCGTGGCAGTGGCGGCGCAGCGGCGCAAAGCGGTGACCGGCGATGCGGGCATGGTGGATTCGATCGGCGTGGCCGAGACCGACCTGGCACCGGAGGGCAAGGTGCTGGTGCGCGGCGAGATTTGGAGCGCCCGGGCGGACGGCTCGATTTCCAAGGGGACACGGGTGCGGGTCAAGGAAGTGCAGGGGTTGACCTTGCTGGTTGAACCTGAGTCCCAATCCCATTAAACTTCCCGGTAACCGGGAGGCCGTCTGCGCCTCCCGCGGACCGCGAAGCGTGCCGAGACCGGGTGGCGCAGCGCCAGGCGGACGGACCCCGAAACCGGGGCAGGGTATCCGTTCGTAACCTTTGGCCGGTCCCGGAAGGAGGGCAGCATGGAAACCGTGGTAGTTGTAGCGGTGGCCATTTTTGTGATCTGGATTTTCAAGTGTCTCAACGTGTTGCGCGAATACGAACGCGCCGTGGTCTTCCGCCTGGGGCGGGTGCTCAAAAAGGACAAGGGGCCGGGAGTCATCATCATCCTGTGGCCCATCGATAAGATCGTGAAAGTGTCGCTGCGCGTCACCACCTGGGATGTGCCGCCGCAGGACATCATCACGCGCGACAATATCTCCCTCAAGGTCAACGCGGTCGTCTATTTCCGGGTGATCGACGCCACGCGATCGGTGATCGAAGTGGAGAACTACCGCTATGCGGTGGAGCAAGCCGCACAAACCAGCCTGCGCTCGGTGCTGGGCGAGGTGGAGCTCGACGACCTGCTTTCGCAGCGCGAGAAGCTGAACGCCCGCCTGCAGTCTATTATTGACGAGCACACCGAGCCCTGGGGCATCAAGGTGACGCAGGTGCAGGTGAAGCAGGTTGACCTGCCGCAAGACATGCAGCGCGCCATCGCGCGCCAAGCCGAGGCCGAACGCGAGCGCCGAGCCAAGATCATCGCCGCCGACGGCGAATTTCAGGCGGCCGAGAAGCTCTCGCAAGCGGCG
>JBJKQV010000323.1:0-3834 GCA_046704985.1 Terriglobia bacterium | reverse complement strand
GGTTGGGGTGGGGAGCAAAGAGCTTCGGCATGGGGCCAGTCGCCTGCGTATCCATGGAGTCGTTCTTTCCTCCCGCCGGCGCGCGAGCCCAATGTCACGGCCCGCTACCAGCCTCTCTGTCGAGCCTACACCGTGAGCCGCCCCATTGCAATCCCCCCAACGGGCCATTACTTGCCCCGATACCTGGGGAGAGCAGGCGGCTCGCCGGGCGCTTGCAGCGCCTTCTTGGCGCGTGTTATATTTTCTGAGCGCCAACCCCGGCGGGGGTAATTCAGCGGTAGAATGCCAGCTTCCCAAGCTGGACGTCGCGGGTTCGATCCCCGTCCCCCGCTCCATCCAATCTGAATAGCCTACGGAATTCCAGGCCAAGCCGGGACCGCTTAGCTGTTCAGCGCCTTGAAGAGAGTGGGCAGCACGCGGCGATAGGAGCCCGCGGGGATATCCTCGCTGACCTGAATCATGAAGGGTTTTTCGGGCCCCACTTCCTTGCGGAAGGCCTGGAAGAACGAGAAGATCTTCTCTTCGCTTTCCAGGGCCAGCGAGGCGGGGAAGTTCGGCAGGATCACCTTGCCCGGCCACGCGGCGCGCGCTTCGCTGAAGGGCAGGTCGCCGCCGATTTCCGTGAAGGAGAGCGACTCGATGCAGTCAATGGTGCTGCGCGCCACCAGGTCGCGAATCGCCCGCACGCGCCCGTCCATGTGGACGACGTAGGTCTTGCCCTTGGCGCGCAGTTGCGCGCCGTGCTTGGCGTAGTGGGGCAGGCAGTACTTCTCGTAATATTTCGGCGAAGTCAGGTCGCAGGAGATATTTTCCGGCTGCCAGATGACCTCTGCCTGCGACTCGCAGGCGATTTCGAAAATCTCGTCCATCCTGGCTTCCATCGCCTCCAGCAGGCTAATTACCGGCTCGGGCGTGATGGCCAGGTCCACCAGGAACTGCTCGGGCCCCGCCAGCTCGGCCATGAGCTTCTGGAATGGTGAGCGATCCACGCGCCCCAATACCACTCCGTCTTCGCCCAGATTCTCCTGCTTGGCCAGGAACCCTTCCTCGTTGCGCCGCAGCACGGTGTTTTCCACCAGGTACTGCATCACCTTGTAGTCTTCGGGCGAGGAGATGTAGTGCTTCTCCACCCAATCACTTCCGTAGGACGGGTCCTGGCGCAGCCGCTCGGTGAGGGTGCCCACCGGCGTGCGATAGGTTCGCGTTTCGATCAGCTCGCCGTCCCTCCATGAGAATTGGATCTCGAACTCCGCGCCGCGGACTTCGGAAAGAAATCCCGGATAGGTGTGCCAGGGCGGGGCGAGCATGGTGGAGACCGGGTGATAGTCGATGACGCCCACGCCCAGCGCCCGCGCCTCGCGCTCCGCCGCGCCCCGGGGAAGGTAGCGCGTGTAAATCCCCACCGGAACCTGGTCCGGGAGTTGGTTGCGATAAACGGCCATCATCCGTTGTCTATTGGTCATGCCCATGGTCTCTCCTCTGCTCCTTCAGTTCCGGTGTGATTGCTCGAAAGCCGTGACCTCGTGCAGCCTGGGGATGGCGTCAACAACCCCCAGGCGTGTGACCGAGATCGCCGCCGCCGTGTTGGCAAAGCGCACGCAATCTTCCAGCGATTCTCCCCGCGAGCGGGCCGCCATGAAGGCGCCGCTGAAAGTGTCGCCGGCACCGGTGGTGTCAACCGCGGTGACCGCCGGCGACGCCAGGTAGCCTTCCTCGCTCGCCGTCACCCAAACCGCGCCCAGTTCCCCCAAGGTGATGATCGCGCACTGGACTCCGTGCTCGAGAAACCATCGTCCCGCGCGCTTGGCGCCGTCGACGTCTTCCACTTTCAGGCCGGTCAGGATCTCCGCCTCGTGCTCGTTGGGCTTGATGGTGTGGATGCACGGAAACAAATCGTCGGGAAGCTTGGCCGCCGGCGCGGGGTCGAGAAGGGTCTTGACGCCCAGCGCGTGGACTTTGCGGATTCCGTACTCGACCACTTCGCGGCGGTTCTCGAGCTGAAATCCCACCAGGCACGAATCGCCAAAGGCCGCTTCGGCCGCGTCAAGGTCCTGAGTCGAGAGGTTGTAGTTTGCCCCCGGGGCCACGGAAATCAAGTTGTGTCCGTTCTGGTCGATCAGAATAATGCTGATGCCGGAGGGAATCGACGAATCGCGGATGATGTTTTCCGTGCTGATTTCGTAGCGCTCGTACATCTGCCAGGCGTCATCACCGTATTTGTCCGTCCCCAGGCGCACCACCAGACGCGTGGGCGCTCCCAGCACCGCCGCGGCCAGGGCCTGGTTGGATCCCTTACCGCCTCCGCCTTCGTAGAATTGATCGGCGATCACGGTTTCGCCGGGCTTCGGAAGGCGCTCACCTTTCAGGAACAACCCCACGTTGTAACTCGCGACGATGGTAATGCGGCCAAGTTTCACGCGCTTCGACCTCCGCTTCCGTTCAGAAGCCCGTATTCTACGCTTTCTTCAACGATGCTCCTGCGCGAAGTCATGGACGGACATGGTTGCGAGGGTTGGCGGCGTGCGGGGCGGCAGTTGGGAAAACTCCGGGACGTTTGACAATTTTTTTGCGGCGCTCACACTGAATCGCTACAATATGCTCGGGGATGGGGCCTGTCAAGTCTCATCACTTGTTCTGAGAATTCAAAGGGTTGCGAGCCAAGGGTTGGCCTCTCACAGGTCCACGTACGCACGCTTGAGAAATTCTGTTGAATCGTTACAATATCCCCTCGCAATTTCTACGGGTCAGCCATCGGTGAGGTGGGGGCGCCGCCGAAATTTCAACTTGATCCGGCAAGTCTGATATAAGGAAGGGTCATGGCACACACACCGCTTGGCGAGCAAGTCCGGAAACCCGGAGAAACAGCGAGCGTCGCCGAATCCGGCGCAGCAAGCTCCGGCGGTTCGGCGGCCTCGAACGGCCTCACGATTTCTTCTCTCGACGATTTCCTTTACGGAAAATCTCCGCACCCGGTCGCCTGCGGCAGCGGCCTCCAGATCGGTCATGGGCGGGTCTTTCCCGAAATTAATTTCACGCTTCCGCCCATTGAGATCAACGAGCAGACGTGGCCGGAAATCCGCCGGCAATATCAGGAAATGGTGGAAGGAGTTTGCCGGCGCGCCGTCGAGCTGGAAGTTCCGGGACTGCTGGTGGAATTCGAGACCTTGCCGGAGCTGACCGTTCGCCCGGCCTGGGGCCTGGAGATCACCTCACTGCTGGCGGAAACGCTGCGCCAGGCGCACGACACGCAAGGTCTTCGCTGCGCTCTGCGCCTGACTCCCAACGACACGCGGGAGTTGTCGCGTCCGCCCCTGATGCGCAAGGGAAAATACTGGGACGGGATGCTGGAATTTTTCCACGGCGCCGGTGGTGCGGGCGCCGACCTGGTGGCCATCGAATCCACGGGCGGCAAAGAGGTCTGCGACGAAGCCTTGATGACCGCCGACCTGCGCGCCCTGGCCTTCGGGCTGGGAGTCCTGGCGCCGCGCGACATGAAATTTCTCTGGGGCCACATCGTCAAAGCCTGCGCGGCGGGCCGCATCGTTCCCTCGGGCGACACGGCGTGCGGCTTTGCCAACACCGCCATGGTGCTGGCCGAGCAGAAGCTGGTGCCGCGGGTCTTCGCGGCGGTGGTGCGCGTGGCCACCGTTCCGCGCAGCCTGGTCGCCTACGAATCGGGTGCGGTCGGGCCGAGCAAGGACTGCGCCTACGAAGGGCCGTACATGAAAGCCATCGCGGGCGTCCCCATTTCGATGGAAGGGCGCAGCGCGGCTTGCGCGCACCTGAGCCACCTCGGCAACATTGCGCACGCGGTGTGCGATTGCAGGTCGAACG
>JBJKQV010000322.1:0-11078 GCA_046704985.1 Terriglobia bacterium | reverse complement strand
GCGGTGTTTCGCCGCGTCTGGCGCTTTGCCCACGAGGCGGCGCGCCTGCCCGCGCCGCCTTTGCCGCGCTCCGCGCCTCGCCGCGCCCGCGCCGCCATTCCCTACCTGACCGAGCCTTGGTATTGCTGAGCCGAGCCCACCGGGGAGCAGTTGGCTCCCCTGCACGAGGCGGAAACACAAGTCTGAAGGGGCAGGATTCAGAAAGCAGAAACTAGAAAATGGAAATTAGAGAATGGAAAATAGGGAACCGCGCTCTTAAATTTCAACTTTTAACTTTTGACTTTCAACTTTCGACTCTGAACCCTTAACTCTGAACTTTCGACCGACTCCCCATGCGCCTCCTGCTCCTCACCACCACCACCGGCTACCAGACGCGCGAGTTCGTGCGCGCGGCGGCGAAGCTGGGCTGGCAAACGGTCTTTGCCACCGACCGCTGCCACCGGCTGGACGACCCGTGGCGCGACGGGGCGCTGCCCGTCAAGTTCGAAAAGGCGGAGAAAACCGCGCGCCAAGTGTTGGACTACGCGCGCTCGCACCCCCTCAACGCTCTGGTGGCGCTGGGCGACGGCGCGGTGCCCGCCGCGGCACGCGCCTGCCGGGCGCTGGGCCTGCCCGGCCATCCTCCCGAGGCCGCCGACGCCTGCGCCGACAAGTTTCTCTCCCGCCAGCGCCTGCGCGCGGCGGGCGTGCCGGTTCCCGACTTCTGTCGTTTTCCGCTCGACACGCCGCCCCGCAAGGCCGCCGCCGCCGCCGAACGCCAGGTGGGCTTTCCGTGCGTGGTCAAGCCCCTAGCTCTGGCGGCCAGCCGCGGGGTGATGCGCGCCGACAACCGCGCGCAATTCGCCGCCGCCTTCGAGCGCCTGCGCGCCCTGCTGATTTCGCCCGAGCTGCGGGTGCGCCGCCCGGCGGCGAGCGATTTTGTACAGGCCGAGTCGTACATCGAGGGGCGCGAGTTCGCTCTGGAGGGTCTGGCGGAGCGCGGCCGGGTGCGGACCCTGGCGTTGTTCGACAAGCCCGACCCGCTGGAAGGGCCTTACTTCGAGGAAACGATCTACGTCACGCCCTCGCGCCGCCCCGCCGCCGAGCAGAAGCGCATTGTTGCAGCGGCGGAAAACGCGGCGCGGGCGCTGGGGCTCTACCACGGTCCCTGGCACGCCGAGGTGCGCTCCAACCGGCGCGGCGTCCGGGTGCTGGAAGTGGCCGCGCGCTCGATCGGCGGGTTGTGCGCGCGCGCCCTGCGCTTTCAGGCGCCGCGGCTGGGCAAGGATTTGTCGCTCGAAGAGGTACTGCTGCGCCTCGCGCACGGCGAGGAGATGGCCGAGGTGCGGCGCGAGGACGCGGCCTCGGGAGTGATGATGATTCCCGTGGGCGCGGGAGGCATTTTGCGGCGGGTTGAGGGCCTCGAGCGCGCGCGTGCGACGCGGAGCGTGGAAGAAATCGTCATCACCGCCAAGCCCGGCCAGCAATTGGTTCCCTGGCCCGAGGGATCGAGCTATCCGGGTTTCATCTTTGCCCGTGCCGCCACGCCCGGGGAAGTGGAGCGCGCCTTGCGCCGCGCCCACGCTGCGCTGAAGTTCGTCGTGGCGCCCTCCTTGCCGGTCGTCTGAGCGCGCGCATCCGTCCTGCCGCAAGGGCAGCGCCACGTGGCACGGGACTGACGCGAAGACGGTCCCATGATGCTGCTATAAATGGCGTAGGGGCGATTCGTGAATCGCCCCTACGATAGATCCGGCACAATCTCCGACAGCGGGCACGCTTCAGGCCCTCAGTGCGAAGAATTGGTTGAAGGGATTATCAATCGGCAGTTTTTCGAAGCGCTGGAAACCCGCCTCTTGAGCCAGGGCGCGCGCGCCCTGCTCGCCGATCACCGTTCCCAGCCCGTCGCCGTCGTGGGCGAGCGAAACGGTCATGCAATGCAGCGGGCTGATGGCGTGGAAAACGCGCCCAATGGGATTGCGGTTTTCGTGCGCGTTGGCGGAAGCGTTGGGTTCGGACCAGACGTAAACGCCTTCCGGCGCCAGGGCTCCCCGGATGGCGGCCAGGGTGCCGCGCGGATTCACCATGTCGTGAATGCAGTCGAAACTGCAGATCAGGTCGTACTTGCGGTGATTGGGAATCTGATCGGCAGGACCTTGCACGAACTGCACATTGCTCAGGCTGTGGGAGGCGGCGAGCTTGCGGGCGCGCTCGATGCTCGGCCCGTGGTAGTCGATTCCCACCACCTGGGATTTGGGAAAGGCCTTGGCCATGGCCACCGTGGATTGCCCGCACCCGCAGCCAATGTCGGCGATCACCCCGCCCTGCTGCAGCTTACCGGTCAACCCCGGAACCTTGGCGAGCCAATCCTTGGCCAGAAAGTTGCGGTAGCCGGGGCCGAAAAAGCGCTCGATGGCGAGGGGAATTTCTTCGCCGATTTCGGCGTAGGGAATGCCGCCGCCCTTGCGGAAAGCCTCCATGATGCGCGGCACGTTCCAGAGCGAGGGGGTGGTGAAGTGCATGCCTCCTCCCACGAACATGGGAAAGTCTTCGCTGGCCAGCACCAGCGTCTGTTCCTCGGTCATGAAATACTTCTCCGCCTTGGGGTCGAATTCCACGTACTCGGCCGCCACCATGGCGCGCAGCCACTCGCGCACGTAACGCTCGTTGAGATGCGTCTGCTTGGCCAGCTCATCGCTGGTCATCGGCGCCTTTCCCGCCAGGGCCTTGAACAGCCCCAGGCGGTCGCCGATGTATCCCAGGGCGCTGACAAACGCCCCGCCCATGTCCGACACGGCGCGCAACGCCATTTCGTGAACCTTTTGCTCGTTCATCGTCCACCTCCTGAAAGATTGTGATTGCGGGCGGGAGAGACCGGCCGGCGTGCACCTTCTGCCGGCTGAAGCGCAAGACGCCCTCTTCTGGCGTGAGGGACGCCTCACGTCTGGACCGTCATGCGGAAAGAGTTTGAATCGCCCCCATGCCCTGCAAAACCCTTATCCCTGAGGATTCCACCAATACCTCAAATCGGAGTTAAGAGTCAATTGTCTTCTGATGGGAGACGGAAGAAGGGAAATAGAAATCAGAAGCCAGATGTTACGATGCTGAAAAATAAGGACTTAAGTTCTTTCCTGAGGCCCGGCGGCGCTGGGAGCTTGCCGGCGACAGACAGCACCGATACCGCCAGCGTTGGGGCTATTCATGAAGCGCCCCTACGCTGGGCCCGGCCCAATCTCTGACGACGACCGCGCCCGACCGGCCCGCGGCGCGAGGCGGGAAATCATACCGCGGGCAGGCGAGGCCAGGCCGTGGGATTGAAAACCTTAGGGGCGGGTTTGCAAACCCGCCCCTACCAGGCTTGCCTCCGCGCTCTGGTTCCGCACTTCCGTGTTTACAGGTCCGGGAAGATGGGCCGACAATAGAGAGGACGTGAGTTTACAGAGAAACCTTCGGGTGCACTGGGCGGCGGCGCTGCTTGGGGCGCTATTGCTGGTTCTTGCTCCCAGCACGGCGCGCGCCCAGTCCGCGTCCAAACTGCAACCGCAGGGCTACATCAATGACTTTGCCGGGGTGCTCAGCCCCGCCACCCGCGCGCGCCTGGAAAACCTGGCCACCGAGCTCAACGAGAAGACGCGGGCGCAGATGGCGGTGGTGATTGTCCCTTCGCTCGACGGCCAGCCCATCGACGACTATTCCATCAACCTGGCCGAGCGCTGGGGCATCGGCAGCAAGAAACACGGCGATACGGGCGTGATGTTGCTCCTGGCCGTCAAGGACCACAAAGACCGCATCGAGGTGGGCTACGGCATCGAGCCCATTCTCACCGACGGCATGGCGGGACGAATCCTGCGCGGCATGAGCCCCGACCTGCGCGCCGGCAATTACGACGCCGCGGTCACGCAGGCGGCGGGCGAGATCGCCGGCGTGATCGCCCAGGCGGCGCACGTCAAGCTGACCGGCATGGCGCAGTTGCCCCGCCGGCAGCCGCGCGAAGCCCAGGGCTCGCCGCTGGGTTCGCTCATCTGGCTGCTGCTGTTTTTCGGTCTACCCCTGCTGATGTTCCCGCGGCGCTACCGCGGCGGGTGGTACGGCGGTTCGATGAGCGGCTTCATTCTGGGCGGCTTGCTGGGCTCCGTGCTGGGCGGCGGCATGAGCGGCGGAGGCTTTGGAGGAGGCGGCGGTGGCGGCGGATTTTCGAGCGGGGGCTTTGGAGGTTTTGGGGGCGGCGGCTTCGGCGGCGGGGGCGCTTCCAGTTCCTGGTAAATCCTGCCGGGCGGGCCGCACAGCGCCGCTCAATTCCGCCTAGCGCCGCCGGGCACAAAATTTCATCGGTGAGTGGGTCATGGAAAAATTGCTCAACGAACTGGTCAGCCGGCTGAGGGAAGCTTACGGTGACGAACTGGTGAGCGTAGTGCTTTACGGCTCGGCGGCCAGCGGCGAGTACCACAAGAACTTTTCCGATTTGAACGTGCTGGCGGTGCTCAAGCGGGTGGGCGTCAGTGAGCTCGAGCGCGGGCGCGCCGCGGTCGGCGGGTGGCGCAAGCAGAAGCAGCCGCTGCCCCTCTTCCTCTCCCGCGAGGAGATCGAGAACGCCAGCGACGTTTTCCCCGTGGAGTTTCTGGACATCCAGCACAACCACCGCATCCTTTACGGCGAAGACGTGGCCGCGCAGATGACCATCGACACCGGCCAACACCGCCGCCAGGTGGAGCACGAGCTGCGCGGCGCGGCGCTGCGCCTGCGCGCGCGCTTCCTGGGGCTACAACAGGACTGGAGCGACGTGGCGCGCCTGATGCTCGACTCGCTCTCGAGCTTTGCGACCCTCTTCCGCCACGCGCTCATCCTGGCGGCGGGCCAGGCGCCGGTAAAGAAGCGCGAAATCTTCCGCGCCGCCGCCGAGCGCTTTGGGATCGCCTCCGACCCTTTCGAGACGCTCCTGGCGGCGCGCGAGCAGAACCGCAAGTTGGCGACGGCGGAAATCCGCCCGCTCTTTGAGAGTTATCTGGCCGAAATCGCCCGGGTCACCGAGGCGGTGGACAAGCTTTGAAACAGGCTATCAAGGTTCGAGGAGGGAATCGATGAAAGCGTGGAAGATTCTGGCCATCATCGGCGGCGCGCTGGCGCTGCTGGTGATTATCGTGGCCTCGATGTACGTGAGCCGGCGCAACGAGATCGTGGCGCTGCGCGAGAACGTGCGCCAGGCGTGGTCGCAGGTGGACGTGGTGATCCAGCGGCGCGCCGACCTGGTGCCCAACCTGGTGGCCACGGTGAAGGGCTACGCGACGCACGAGAAGGAGATTTTTGAGGACGTGGCCAACGCCCGCGCCTCGCTGCTGGGCGCCCACACCCCCGGCGACCGCATCGCCGCCAACGAGCAGTTGACCGGCGCCCTGGGCCGCCTGCTCGCCATCTCCGAGCGCTATCCCGACCTGAAGGCCAACCAGAACTTCCTCAGCCTCCAGGACGAGCTGGCGGGCACCGAGAACCGCATCGCCGTCGAGCGCCGGCGCTACAACCAGGCCGTGCAGGCTTACAACACCTACATCCAGCTCTTTCCCAACAACCTGGTCGCTTCCTTCATGGGGATGCAGCGCGTCAACGATTACTTCCGCGCCGAGGGCCAGGCGCGCAAGGTTCCCAAGGTCAACTTCGGGCCGTAAAGCGGCGTCTCGAAGCGCGCTCTGGTAGCGCTGCCCTTTAGGGCAGCACCGTTGAGGTGGCCCCGGGCGTGAGCCCCGGGGGAAAAGCCGACAGCGAGCACAAACCAAGAATTGATTTTCTTGAGCGCTCCACTCGCACGCCCTGCTTGCCGCAGGCAGGGCCAGCGCTACGGCCTGAGCTGGTCCGGCCTGGGAGTGGCGTTCAAGACTTCTTTTGCGGGGGAACGTAGTTGGGGGGCAGTTGCGCGCCTTCGCCGAAAAAGAACTTCTCCATCTGCTGGGCGATGATTTCCTGGCCTTCCTTGCTGGCGGGCATCAAGCGGTATTCGTTGATGAGCATCTTGAGGTGGTCGAGCCAGAGCTCCCAGGCCTGCTCGCTGACGTTGTCGTAGATGCGCTGGCCGAGCTCGCCCGCCCAGGGAGGCTCGTCCAGGCCCGGCAGCTCCTTGCCGAATTTCACACACTTGACCATCCGCTGTGCCATGGAACCACCTCCCAATCAGTTGCAGGTTTTCGCGCCCGCCGATGCTCGCGGCGCGCAATCATTCATTATATCCAATCTTCGCGCCGCCGGGGCGGCATTCAGGGCTAGTGGAACCCCGCGCCGGGATAGAGCAGGTTCAGCCCCAGGGTGAACAGCGGCGAAAAGACGTAGTCGAACATCCGCCAGGCGACGATGATACCCACCAGCGTGAGCCAGGGTTGGCGGGTGGCGGCCACGAAACGCCGCGTCAGTTGCTCGCTCAGGAAGACGCCCACCGCCGTGTGGCCGTCCAGCGGCGGCACGGGCAGCAGGTTAAAGGCGCAGAGCAGCAGATTGAGCGAGAAGACGATGCTCAGGAAAGCCGCCAGCCCCTGCGCCACCGCTCCCGGCGCCGCGTCCACCACGTGCGTAAAGCCGGCGCGGTGGGGCATCGAAAAGATGCCGCCCATCATGCCCGCGTGAATCGCCAGTCCCGCCACGAGCACCAGCGCCAGGTTGGCCCCCGGGCCCGCCAGCGCCATCCACGCGGCGCGCCGCGGGTGGCGGTCCTGCCAGTGCGGGTCGTAAGGCGCGCTCGCCCAGCCCATCATCCAGCCGCTGAAGACGTAGGTGAGGATGGGCACCAGAATGGTTCCGAAAGGCTCGCGCTTGATGTGCGGGAGCGGGTTGAGGGTCACCTGGCCGGCGTGAAAGGCCGTGGGGTCGCCGCCCAGCTTGCCCGCCAGCGCGTGCGCGGCTTCGTGGCAGGTGAGCGACATCAGAAACGCCACGAACCACATCGGGAAAAGCGCCAGCATTTCAGGCTTGATGGACATGAACTGAGATTATGTCATTTGGCTTCGTTGCGGTTCAAGCGTTCCATCGGATCAAGGCGCGGGCTTGATGGTGCTCTCCACGCGAAAGAGCTTGTAGTTCGAGTAGCGGTGTGTATTGCGGAAAAACGCCCCTCTCAACAAAGTCGTCACCACGACGTCGCGGGGCACCCAAATGCTGTGAGCCAATCCGGCGGGCTGGACGGCGGAGTAGTCGGCGGTGGTGTGTTCGTCCAGAAGTCCCAGGTCGGGGCGCGGAGCGAGCAGCCAGGTGACGACCCGCAGGATGTGAAACGTTTGTGGGTCGATCCACCCTACGCCCTGCACCAGCAGCACCGCCTGCCGGTCGCCGATCCGGAACCCCGAGACGCTGCGCGCCACCTCGGGGTTCTGGGCAAATCCTACGACGTAGCATTCCTGCTTGCGAATCTCTTGCGTTCCCAGGTAGCGAAAGCGGCTCTGCGTCTGGTCGAGAGGGCTGAAGTAGAGCCAATCGGACGCAAACGCGGAGGTGATCATTCTCAGGCCGGGCAGCTTCCTCATGTCAACGGGCTGGTTGTGGAGGTCGGTGCGGTATTCGTCGAAAGCCACGGCGGGGCCGAGCCGCTTGGGAATGATGATGTAACGGAAATTGAAGCGCGTGGCGTTGCGCCCCATGCCTCCCCACGACGCGCCGGGATTGCCCAGGCTCGTCTCCGCATACACCTGCTCGTCGCACTCGACCTGGCGGAAGTCGGCAAACATCGCCATCGCCGCCTGGCCGGTGCGCTCCAGGATGCCGGGCAGCTCGGCTTGGCTCTTCGCCGGGTGAAGCTTGTGCAGGATGGGCAGTTCACGGATTCGCTTGGGGGACCAATCGAGCACGGTTTTGGCGTGCTCGTAGAGCTTCAGCTCCGCCGCCGTCATGCGCGGGGGCGCGGGCTCCTGCGCCGCCCCGCGAAGCCCTATCAACAATCCAACCGAGAGGACCAGCGCGCCGGCGATGAGACGGAGTTTCACCGGGCCAGTATTGGTCCGCGGGCGGCGCGCGTCAAGGGAAGCGTTGAAAATGCCGCGCAGAGTTTACGTCCAGTAGTTGCGGTCGAGCGAGCGGTACTGAATGGCTTCGGAGATGTGGGTGGAGGAAATTTCCTCGGCGCCTTCCAGGTCGGCGATAGTGCGCGAGACCTTGAGGATGCGGTCGTGGGCGCGCGCCGAGAGGCCCAGGCGGGTCATGGCGCTTTCCAGCAAGCGCTCGCACTCCGCCGAGATGTTGCAGTATTTGCGGATCATGCGCGGGCTCATCTGGGCGTTGGAATAGATCTTCTCGCCCTGATACCGTCCCTGCTGGGTGCGTCGGGCGCCCAGCACGCGCCGGCGGATTTCCGCCGAGCCGTCGCCGGGCGTGTTGTCGCGCAGCTCGCGGTACTTGACGGCCGGCATGTCGATGTGGATGTCGATGCGGTCGAGCAGGGGCCCGGAAATCTTGGAGACGTAGCGCTGGATCATGGGCGGCGTGCAGGTGCACTCGCGCGAAGGGTCGTTGAAGAAGCCGCACGGGCAGGGATTCATCGCCGCCGCCAGCATGAAGCGCGCCGGGAAGGTGAGCGACATGGCAGCGCGCGCGATGGTTACCGTGCCGTCTTCGAGCGGCTGGCGCAGCACTTCCAGCACGTTGCGCTGGAATTCCGGCAGCTCGTCGAGAAAGAGCAGGCCGTTGTGCGCCAGGCTGACCTCGCCCGGGCGCGGCACCGCCCCGCCGCCGATCAGCCCGGCGTCGGAGATAGTGTGATGGGGCGAGCGGAAGGGGCGCGTGCCCACCAACCCCAATCCCGGCTCCAGCACTCCCGCCACGCTGTGAATGCGCGTGGTCTGGATGGCCTCCTCGAAAGTCAGCGGGGGCAGAATGGTGGGGATGCGTTTGGCGAGCATGGTTTTGCCCGCCCCCGGCGGCCCGATCATCAGGATGTTGTGCCCGCCGGCGGTGGCCACTTCCAGGGCGCGCTTGGCGTGGTACTGCCCCTTCACGTCACGGAAGTCCACCGGGTACTGGCCGGCCGCGGCCAGCATCTGGCTGACGTTCACGCGCGTGGGCGTGAACTCGCGCGTTTCGTTCACCAGGTCGAGCACTTCCGGCAGCGAGCGCAGGCCGTAGACTTCCAATTCCTGCACCACCGCCGCCTCGCAGGCGTTTTCCACCGGCACGATGAGCTTGCGGATGCCCTTGTGGCGCGCCATGCCGGCGATGGACAACGCGCCCTTCACCGGCCGCAGCCCGCCGTCCAGCGACAGCTCGCCCAGAAAAAGGTAGGACTTCAAATCATTCTTGAGCACGATGCCCGTGGTGCCCAGAATCCCCAGGGCGATGGGCAGGTCGAACCCCGAGCCTTCCTTTTTGACGTCGGCGGGCGCCAGGTTGACGGTGATGTTCTGGAAAGGGAAGTCCAGGCCGCAATTGCGGATGGCGGACCGGATGCGCTCGCTCGACTCGCGCACCGCGGCGTCGGGCAGGCCCACGGTCATGAAAATGCCCTTGCCCGCCGAGATGTCGACCTCCACCTCGACCAGGTAGGCGTCGATGCCGAAGACTGCCGCGCTGAAGGTCTTGAAAAGCATAGGGGCGCGGAGCGCTCCCAGCGCGTCTTGGCGGCGTCACGAGGAAGGCGGGGAGACTTTCATCCTCGCGTGGGCGCGATTATACCAAAATGGATAGCAGCGGAGTGTGAAATCGCGGCGGGAAGAATTGTCCTTAACTTTGCCCACCGGCTTTCCCTCGGCCTGCCTTGTAGCGCTGCCCTTTAGGCAGCACCGGTGGACTGAAGCAACTAATTTACTTTTCTGGGCCCGCGCATTTTGGCGGTGTGGCGGGGGCGCGGCTGGCACTGCGGGCAGAAATGGCTGGAGCGTCCGGCGATGATGATGCGGCGGATGAGCGTGCGGCAGCGCCGGCAGGGCTCGCCGTCGCGCTGGTAAACCTTGAGTCGCATGGCGAAGTGTCCCGGGCGGCCTTCGATGTCCACGTAATCGCGGAAGCTGGTGCCCTGCGCCTTGACGGCACGCGCCAGCACCTGGCGCACGGCGCCGAGCAATCTCTGCGCCTGCTCGAGTTTCAGCCGCCCGGGCTGCGTCAGGGGATGGAGGCGCGCCGCAAAGAGCGCCTCGTCGGCGTAGATATTGCCCAGGCCGGCGAGCGCCTGCTGGTTCATCAGCCAGCTCTTGAGCGCCCCGCGGCGGCCGCGCATGGCGCGCAGGAATTGGGCTTCTCCGGCGCGTTGGGCGTCCGGGCCCAGGCGGTCGAGGAGCGCCTGCGTTTCCGCCTGCGTGAGCACGCGCAAGCTGCCAAAGCGCCGCGGGTCGCGAAAGCGAATCTCCTCGCGCCCGTCGTCGAGCGGCATCAGGACGTGGGTGTGCGGCTCAAGGGGCGTTTCGGCCGGCTGCACGGTCACCTGGCCGGTCATGCCCAGGCGGATGATCAGGAACTCGGGCGCGCGCCCGGCCTCGGCCAGCTCGACGGCCACCACCTTGCCCTTGCGGCGGACGGCGGCGATGCGGCGGCCTGTGAGTCGCGCGACGAAATCCTCCGGGTCGCCCGCCAGGGCGCCGGGATGGCGCACCACCACTTCCGCCAGGCGCCGCCCCTGCGCACGACGGCGCAACCCGCGGGCCACGGTTTCGACTTCGGGGAGTTCAGGCATTTTTCACGTGGCGAGTGACAAGTGACGAGTTAACGATTTCGGGCTGCCCAACTTCGGCGCTTCAGATTGCCGGGGCGCGAGAGGGAATCAGAGCGCCACCAGAATGTCGTCACCTTCCACGCGCACTTCGTAGGTGGCGACTTTCAGCTCGGGGTTGTCCACTTTTTCGCCCGTGCGGACGTTGTATTCCCACATATGCCAGGGGCAGGTGACCACGTCGCCTTCCAGGATGCCCTCGCCGAGCGGCCCGCCCTGGTGCAGGCAGGTATTGTCGGTGGCCAGGATGGTGCCGTCCACGTTGTAGAGCGCCAGGGTCTTGTCGCCCACCTCCACGGCCCGGCAATTTCCGGGCGTCACTTCCGACAACTGGGCGACTTTCTTGAATTCGGGCATGTCTGCAACCTCATGAAGTGGATTTGTGCGGGAAGAAACCGTCTCAGCCGATCTGCACCAGTTCCGGCGTGCCGGCCTT
>JBJKQV010000321.1:0-11959 GCA_046704985.1 Terriglobia bacterium | reverse complement strand
CTCCAAAGCTTCTGCTTCATAAATCTCCTCCTGTCAGTCTCACCGTCAGATTTGGGTGATGCCCTTCGAGCCCCGCCCGGCGAGCGGCGCTCCGTGAACCTTACAACCTCCAGCGCTCAGACCACCTGGGCCTGCTTGCCGTCCCACGTCACCTTGCGGCTGCCGTGGCGATAAGAAATGTTGGCGATGTGCGCGCCCAGGGCCGCGTTGTGGCCCTCGACGGCCGTCTCCCGGGTGGGCTTGCGGCTGCGCACACAGTCGACAAACGCCCGCACGTGCAGGTCGGTCGGGTCGCCAACCACCTCGTAATGCTCGTCGGCCAGAGGCGCTGTGCACGACCCCTTCGGATAAGGGTGATTGATGCCCGCAATACCGCGCTTCTTCACGAACGCTTCCTGCATGCGCTTCGGCCACGCTTCGACCACCCATGCAAAATCGTCCAGAGGGTTTTCCTGGTAGAACGTCATGGCCCTTCCGGAAATGTGAATGGCCCCCTTGGTTCCCATGAAATACGCCCCCGAACCCTCCGCCGAGGAGTTGAGCGTCAGCGCCACATTGTAGGTGAACCCCGGATACTCGAACAGCGTGTTGACCACGTCGGGAACTTCGAATTCCGGGTACTGCTTCTTCCAGCGGTAGCTGCCGCCGTAGGTGATGGCGCTTTGGGGCGCAGTCTGGCTCATCAGGTAATGCAGGGTGGTCAGGTGGTGAACCACCAGGTCGGTCTGCAAGCCGCCGGAATAGTCCCAGTACCCCCGCCAGCGGAAATAGCGCTTGGGGTCGAAGGCGACCTGGGGCGCCGGTCCCAGCCATTCTTTCCAGTCGATGGTACGTTCGCTCGCGTCGGGGGCGATGGGATAGAACCAGGCGCCGGCGGGCGTATTGCGATTCTCCCAGGCCTTGACGAGTGTGATCTCGCCGCAGCGCCCGTCGTCAATCCACTTTTTGGCCATGTCGGCCAGCGGAGAATTAACCCACTGGCTGCCGATCTCGACGATGCGCTTGGTGCGTCGGGCGGCGGCAATGATCTCGAAGCCCTCGTCGATCGTGTAGGTCATGGGCTTCTCGCAGTAAACGTCCTTGCCGGCCTCCATGGCCTCGATCATCATGCGCTTGTGCCAGCGGTCGGGCGAGGCGACGAGCACCGCGTCAATGTCCTTGCGCTCGAGGATACGGCGGTAGTCGCCGGTGGTCTGAAGCTTGGGGCCGAAGAGCTCCGTGGCGCGCAGCAGGCGGTCCACGTAAACATCCGCGGCGGCCACCAACTCGACACCCGGCACCACGCTGAAGCTGTAAGCGTCCTGTTGGGCGCGCGCGCCGATGCCCAGCACGCCCACGCGCACCCGGTCGCTGGGCGCGCTGCGAGCGGGCCCGGGGCCGGACGACCACACCACCTTCCCTGCCGAGCGCAACGCCACCGTGCCCGCCGCCACGCCCGAGCGGCGCATGAAGTCCCGCCGGTTCATCTTGCCCGTGCCCATCTCTTCCTTCCTTCGGTGTCCGCGCCACGCCTGACGCGCGCGCCGCATCCTGTCCCGAAGTTGCGCAAAATGAACTCCCCTGGTGCTCGGGCATTATATCGCCGCGCATTCCTGGAGATGAAGATTCTTTGGCTGACTGCCGGCCACTCGTCCGTCCGCAATCGGACGCCCCCCTCCCGGGGGGCATGGAAGCGCTATTTTAAGCCCTTGACCAGATAGAGATCGGTGAGGTCGCGGTAGAGCGAATAGACGTAGGTCTTGCCGTCAGGCGTGATGTGGATAGGCCCGAGGCCCTCCACGCCGGCCGGATCGGCAGGAGTCAGTTCACTCCAAGGCCGGGGCTTCCCGCCGGCAAGCTCCAGGCGGAATATCCTGGCAGGGTTCCCTTCCTGGGCAACGAAAAGCGCCTTCCCGTCGGCAGTCCATTGCATAGGGGCGCCATCGGGCGGAACGCCGGCAAGGGGCCGCATCGCGCCGCCATCGACGGGAAGCAACACCCATTGATTTTTGGCGCCGTCGCGGGCATAAACCCACTTCCCGTCCGGCGAAACGGCGTGGATGGTCGAGGTAAATCCTTCCGGCGAGATGGCGCGCGGGGCGCCGCCCTCGAGGTTCTGCACCCAGAGCCGCACGCCTTTTCCGGGCTCATTGCCCTGGAAGATGACGCGTTTTCCGTCCGGGAACCACCCTGCCCCCAGGTGGTTGATGGAATCGTGGGTTAGTTGCCGCGGTTCGCCGGCGCCGGTGGGCAGCAAGACGAGTTGTTCGGGCAGCTTGTGCGGATCGCCGGAAACCACCCATTTGCCGTCCGGGGAGATGGCCATACCCGCGCCATCACCCAAGCGCACGGCCGGCGAGCCGTCCACTCCTCGCATATAAGCTGAGTAGCTCGGCCCACCTCCTTCGCCGCCCTCCGTAAACAATACCCGTTTGCCGTCGGGCGAAACATCCTCGACCATAGACCAATCGAACCAGGACAAGTCGCGATCCGCCTTTTGTCCCGGCGAGTGGCCCATCATCTCCATGCGCTCGTTCTCGTCCTCCAGCAAGACCTTCCCGGAAGGGGCGATGTCCATCAGGTGCAGGGAACCATCCACGCGATAGACCAGGCGCACCTTCCCGGAAAGCGTGACCGCATAGAGGGCGCGATTCGAGCCCGAAGGGCTGGCCGTGAACCAGACTTCCTTGCCGGAGGGCGCCCAGGCCAGGCCGCGAATGCTCACGTAAGTCTTGGTGAGGGTTCGCTTGGTGCCCTCCTGGTCCACCACCGCCACGCTACCCTCGTCGTCACCGCTCAGCGGATGGTCGATGAAGGCCACGCGGCTGCCGTCGGGGGAGATGCGCGGGTCGCCGACCCACCCCTGCGTCTCGTAAAGGATCTTTTTGCCGGCGGGATACTCCAACGTATCCTTACCTTTCGTCCTGTGAACAATCATGACGTTCTTGCCGTCGGGGCTCCAGCCGGCCCATTGCACCCGATAGAGCATCTCGCGCGGCGCGCCACCCGCCAGCGGCACGCGGGCCAGCGTCCCCGCCATACGGAAGGGGCCCACCGGGTGCGCGTCCAGCAGAACCGCCAACTCCCCGGTCGAGGAAATCGCCGCCAGCTGCGCTTTGTCGGGCAAGCCCAGGGAGCGCGATTCGGGGCTGTCGGGGCGCGTCGAGAAGATATGCAGCGGGTTGGCGCCGAAGGCAGCTGTGTAAAGGATGCTCTGGCCGTCGGGCGTAAAGCGCGCGCTGGTCACTCTCCCCCGGCGGAAGACCAGACGCTGAAAGCTCGGCGTCTCCGGGCTCGCGGTTTGTTTGCCCCAGAAGAAGACTCCCGCGTAAGAGGCGAGCAGAATCACCGCCAGCGCCGCCCACCATAGGCCTTTGCGCGAACCTTGGGCAGGGAGGACAGCCCGCGCCTGCGAGCCGCTGGAGAGCCCCGTGACCGCTTCCAGATTGAAGGCCAGGTCGCGCGCCGACTGGAAGCGTTGCGCGGGATTCTTCTCGAGGCAGTGACTCACCAACCGCTCGAGGGCCGGCGAAACGCGCGGCTGGAGGGTGGAGAGCTCCGGCGGCTCCTCCTTCAGGATGGCGTTCATGGCCTCGACGCTCGAGTCGCCCACAAAGGCCCGCCGCCCGCCCAACATCTCGTACAGGATGGCGCCCAGGGCAAAAATATCCGAGCGCGCGTCGGCGGCTTTGCCGCGCACCTGCTCGGGCGACATGTAACCCACCGTCCCCATTACCATGCCCGGATCGGTGACGGCAGTGACGGTGGCGGCGCTAGAAGCGTCGCCGCTGTCTTCCTCACGGCGCACCAGCTTGGCGAGGCCGAAATCCAGAATCTTGGCGCGCCCGTCCTGGGTGATGAAGAGGTTCTCAGGCTTCAGGTCGCGGTGGATGATTCCCTTCTCGTGCGCGGCGGCCAAGCCGTGGGCGACTTGCGCGGCGAAATCCGCCGCCTTGCGCGCCGTAAGCGGCCCGCCCTCCAGGCGCGCGCGCAGGGTCTCGCCCTCCAAAAGCTCCGAAACGATGAAGGGACTGCCCTGGTGCGTACCGATGTCGAAAATGGCCAGGATGTTGGGATGGTTGAGCGCCGCCACGGCGCGCGCTTCCTGCTCAAAGCGCCGCAAGCGCTCCGCGTCGCTGGCAAAAGAGGCGGGAAGAACCTTGATGGCGACGTCGCGCCCCAGCCGCGCGTCGCGGGCGCGGTACACTTCGCCCATCCCGCCCGCGCCCAGGGGGCCGACGATCTCATACGGTCCGAGCTTGTCACCGGCCGTCAGCACGTCATCCTTCGTTGCAAAGAGGCTTCGCCTGCGGACTCGTGCCCGCACCGCAACTCAATATGACAAATCGCCAAAGGAAAGTCGAGAGCGAAGCAACACGATTTCCCGCCGTTGCGGGCAGCCTATTTCCGTCCCGACGAAACCATCTGTTGCACGTGCTCGAACCAATTCAGAGCCACGGTCGGCAAGGCGATTCCGCCCGTTGCGCCTCCCACAGGCACCATCATGGCGAAGTGCTTCCCATCCGGCGATACATCGTAGCCGGGGTATGGCACCAGATTGACGAAGTTCCCTTTAAAAAGAAGCTTCGGAATCCCCGCTTGAAAGGAATTGCCCTCGACGCTGTAGGAAACGGCGAACACGCTCGTCGGATTGGCCGCCTGCTCGAAAAACAACTCGTGGCCCGTCTTCGACCAGCGCGGAGAGTACGCGCCGGTAGTCGAGATTTGCCTCTTCCCTCCCGGACCCGGATAAGGAATAACGTAAACCTGAGGCGCCCCGGATTCGACGGAGGAGTAAGCCAACCAATGGCCGTCGGGCGAAAAAGCAGGATAGCTAACGGGGAGAGGCGGGTCGTGCCCGACCACGGGCTGGAGTTTGCCGGGCTTGCCGGAGGAATTGACGCTCAGCGTCCAGATCTCGCAGCAACCTCCGTCGCTGTGAGGCCGATAAAACGCCAGCGCCTTTCCGTCGGGTGACCACGAGGAGGGATTCAACTCAACCGAACCGGGTTCGGTGAGGGGCTGCAGGCTCCCCGTTCCATTGGCCGGGATCCAGCTGAGGCTCATGCCCCCCCCAAACGGGGGGTTGGATTGGTCGCAAGCGATTCGCTTCCCATCCGGCGTCCACACAGGAAGCAGGCAGTCCGCGGGAGGAAAGGTCAGCGGCGTCAAAGTCTGCCGAGCCAGATCATAAACCCAGGTATTCCCGGTGCCCACTTGCAAGGCCAATTGCTTGCCGTCCGGCGAAAAGCGCGGCGCATAATACTCGCCCGGCTTGCTGATCAACGGCGTGGCGTTGCCCTGGCGGTCCACAACCGCCACCGTCGATTGCGCAACCTGGGTTTTCCCGGTCACGTAAACGGCCGTGCCCGTGGCCGAGGCACTGAATTGCGCGCTGCCGTTCGAAAGGTCGGCGGCCACATTTTGAATGATCGGCATGGCCGCTCCGGTGAGCTTCATGGCTCGGGGATTGAAAGGAACGGCAAACAGCGTCCCACCCGAAACGTAGACGAGATACCCGGAAGCGAGGTAGCGGCCGAAATAGGCGCTTTCAACCAGGCGCTTTACTTGGCCCGTGGCGAGCGTAACGGCGGCAATCGCCGAGTGGGAAAAATCGTTGTTGTCCCCGGAATCGGTGAAGAGAACGTCCTTCCCGCCGGGCAGAATCTGCGGCCAGCGGTGCGTGACTTCTTTCCGGCTCGCATCAAGATGCGTGAGAGGCTGCGGCTGGCCTCCCGCGGCGGAGACGCGTTGCAAGGGACTCGTAAATCCCGGTGTAAAGATAATCGTGCCGTCTTTTCCCCACCAGGCGCCGCGCGCACCCGTGGCATTGCAAATCGCCACCGGTGCGCCGCCGAAGACCGAAACCTTTTCAAGGACGCTGTTGCTGTTGAAATACCCGATCCATTGCCCGTCCGGTGAAAAAAAGAGGGCCGTTCCCTGTGCGCCTTCCAGCATTTTCGCCTGCGGCTGGTCCAGCTCACGCACAAAGATCTGGTCTAGCCCGCCTGTGCGCGCCACATAAGCAACCCGCGAACCGTCAGGCGAAATCACCACCGCCGGGCCGGATGTCATATCCAGCTGCTGTGTGGAGGGGACGTCCAGGCTCAGGACCGCCGACGGCTGCGGCGCGTTCCCGAACCCGCGCCAGACCATCGCCAGAGTCACCAGCAGCGCCGCGCCCAGCACCCCTACAAGCGCCCAAGGGAGCGCGCGCCGTGGCGCCGATCTCGAAGCTTCGGGACGACCGCCAATCTCCGCATCCTCCGCGCGCCGCTCATCGAGCGGCGCTACAGACCCGCTCAGCGTCTCTTCAATCGCAATCCGCGCTTCGCCGATGTCCCGCAACCGCTGCCGGGGATCCTACGCAAGGCAGCGGCGCAAGTGCTTGTGAATTCCCGGCGGCACGTCCGCCGGCAGCGAGGTCCAGTCCGGGTCGAACTTCAGCACCTCCGCCAGCGTGTCGGAAACCGTGTCGCCGCCGAAGGGCTTCCGTCCGCTCAACATCTCGTACAGCACCACCCCGAACGCCCAGATGTCGGCGCGGCGGTCCACCTGCTTGCCGCGCGCCTGCTCGGGGGCCATGTAGGCCGCCGTACCGATAATGAATCCCGCCTGCGTCATCGCCACGCTCAGCGTCGGGGAGCTCGAAACGTCGCCCAGCACCTCGTCCGGCCCCAGCGCCCTGGCCAGGCCGAAATCGAGCACCTTGACCGCGCCTTCGGGCGTCACCTTGATGTTGGCCGGCTTCAAGTCGCGATGAATGATGCCGCGCTCGTGGGCGTATTCCAGGGCCTCGGCGATTTGGCGGGCAATGTCCAACAGATCGACATTGGAAACTGGAGAATGGAAACTGGAAGATCGCGACGGCGCTGCGGCATTACCGCCGGGTTGCGAATTTCGATTCTCCGATTTCGATTTTCCAATTTCCGATTTCTCTTTTCCATTCTCCTGCTTGGATTTTCCAGTTTCCAGCAGCTGCGCCAGCGTCTGGCCTTCCACCAGCTCCATCACCAGCGCGCGCGCCGCGCCGGACTCTTCCAGGCCGTAAATGGCGGCAATGTTGGGGTGATTGAGCGAGGCAAGAACCTGCGCTTCGCGCTCGAAGCGCCCCATGCGCTGGGAATCGCTGGCAAAAGCTTCCGGCAGGACTTTGAGCGCGACCTCGCGATTCAGCTTGGTATCGCGCGCGCGGTACACTTCTCCCATCCCGCCCACACCGAGCAGGGAGAGAATCTCGTAATGGCCCAGTTTACTTCCGGCTGTCAGCCCCATAGAGCGGCAGGGGAATTATAAACCATGTCCCCCGGCCGGGCCTAAAAAGTTAGCCCCTCACCGCGCCTGGAGGTTCTGCTCGAAGAAATCCAGTAACTGCTGGTTGAGATAGGTCGTAATCGTGTCTCCCCGGAAACCGTGACGTTGTCCGGGCTGGATGTAGAGCTGGAAGGGCCGTCCGGCTTCGACGAGCTTCTGAATGAAGTTCATGGTGTTCTGCATGTGCACGTTGTCGTCGATGGCGCCGTGGATGAGCAGGAGCTTAGCGCGCAGGCGCCCGGCCACGGGCAGCAGCGACGAGGCCTGGTAGCCCTGGGGGTTTTCTTCCGGAGTGCGCATGTAGCGCTCGGTGTAGATGGTGTCGTAGAACTTCCAATCGGTCACCGGGCCGCCCGCCGCGCCGCACTTGAAGACCGCGGGAGCGTGAGTGAGCGAGTAGAGCGTCATGAAGCCGCCGTAGGACCAGCCGCGAATGCCGATGCGGCTCGCGTCCACGTAAGGGAGCGACTTGAGGTACTTGATGCCCACCAACTGGTCGGCGAGCTCGTGCTCGC
Source organism: Terriglobia bacterium (assembly GCA_046704985.1). Taxonomy (GTDB): domain Bacteria; phylum Acidobacteriota; class Terriglobia; order UBA7540; family UBA7540; genus JBJKQV01. Next base: position 4,151 of record JBJKQV010000321.1, on the reverse strand, counting down.
CCAGGTGTTTGAAGATGACCGACTCGAAAGCGTGGCCCCGTCCCCAGGAGCCGTGGTTATCGAGCGTCCAAACCAGAAAGCCGTGCTGTGCGAAGAGTTGGTCGAGCAGCGGCGTAGTTCCCCAGCGGTCGCGCACCATCTGCGCGTGCGGCCCGCCGTACACGTAAACAATGACGGGATACTTCTTCGCGGGGTTGAAGTCGGCAGGTTTGAGCAGGCGCGCGTAAAGCGTCGCGCCGTCGGCGGCCTTCAGGTTCACAAACTCCGTTTTCCCCAGCGCGTACTCGCCGAGGTGATTCACCGGCTTGTCCACGGTGGCCAGAACCTTGCCCTGCGCGTCGAGCAGGCGCACCTCGGGCGGCGTTGTGATGTTGGAATAGGTGTCGAGGATGAAGCGCCCGCTGGGAGCCAGGTTGAGCGAGTGGTAGCCCGCCAGCCTGGTCAGGCGCTGGAGCTCGCCGCCCTCCAGGCTCACGCGGTCGATCTGGCGCTGGCGCGGGTCGGGGCTGGTGGAGGTGAAATAGACCCAACCGCCCGGCTCGTCCACCTGGAACATGGGCACGTCGGAAAATTCCGGATGATCAATCATCCAATCACCGGAAGTAAGCTTCTTCAGGAGCTTTCCCTGTGCGTCGTAGAGGTAGAGGTGCAGCCAGCCGTCGCGCTCGGAGAGCCAGAGGAAGCTGCCGTCCTTGAGGAAATGCGGAGGGGCGAGCGAATTGATCCAGTAAGGGTCCGTCTCGCGCACCAGCACGCGGTCCTGGCCGGTCGAGGGCTGCCAGCCGTGAACCTCCTCGCGGTCCTGGTGGCGGTTGAGAGTGAGCAGCGCCACCGTCTGCGAGTCCTGCGACCAGGTGAAGCTGGGGCCGATGTATTCCGTCCCGGCGGGAAGCGCGAACGTCCAGCTCTGCGTGCCGCCGGTCACCTGGACGGCGTGGAAAGAAGGTACGGGATTCGGGTCGCCGGCCTGCGGGAAGCGCTCCTCTTCCAGCGTCACGTGGGTGTGCAAATAATGGGTGATGGGATAGAGGGGGACGGGAGCGTCGTCGAGGCGCAGGTAGGCGATGCGGGTGCCGTCCGGAGACCATTCGTAGGCGCGCCCCGTGGCGCGGAAAGCCAATTCCTCCTTGTAGACCCAGTCGAGTTGGCCGTTGAGGACAGTCGAGCTGCCGTCGGTGGTCAGGCGCTTGACGGAATCATCGGCCAGGTTGAGCGCGTACAGGTCGTGCTCGCGCACGAAGGCAATCCATCCGCCGGTGGGAGAGAAGGAGGCATTTTCCTCGCGCTCCTTGCTGGTGGTGAGGCGGCGCAGGCGCCCGCTCGCCACGTCGTACAGCCACAGGTCCGTGCCGCCCTCGAAAAGCAACCGGCGGCCGTCCGGCGACCACTGGTAGGAAGCGAGCGTCACCGCCGCGCCCGTCCCTTGCGAGCTGAGCAGCAGGGTGGCGGAGCGCTTCGCGACGTCGTAGAGGTAAAGCCCCTCAGGAGCGTTGCCGCGCGCCGGGCGAAGGTAACTAAACTCGTCCGCCTTAGGCCGCCACTGGACGTCCCTGATCACCGGCGCCACCACCGCGCCCCCCTGGCTGACCAGCGCGACGCTCAGGCGTTTTCCACCCGCGCGTGCGGGCATGGCCGCCGCCAACAGCAGCGAGCCGGCAAACAAAATCGTAATCAGACGTTTCATAAGACCGCTCCTTGGCAAGCCCGGAATATCAAACCCGGTTTCAGGGCGTTTCCGCCGCCAGCGACCGAAGCAATTCTTCCAGCTCGGCGGGCAGCGGCGTCCGGAAGCTCAAACGGTGGCTGCTCGAGGGGTGGTTGAATTCCAGCCCCGCGGCGTGCAGAAAATGGCGCGCCAGCGTGTGCCGGCGGACCCCGCCCAGGGTCCACTCGCGCGGCGCGCCGTAAAGCGTATCGCCGACGATGGGGTGGCCGAGCGCCGCAAAGTGCACGCGCAACTGATGGGTGCGCCCCGTGCGCGGATGGGCTTCCAGAAACGTGAAGCGCCCCAAGCGCCGCAGCACGCGGTACTCGGTGGCTGCTTCACGAGGCCGGATTCCTCCCGCCTTCATGCGCACACGCCGCACCGGATCGCGCCCCACCGGCTGCGCGGCGACTCCCCGATCCAGCTTCACGCGCCCGTGCACCAGCGCCTGGTAGGTTTTCGCCACCTGGCGCGACTTGAACTGCTCGGCCAAGTGGCGGTGCGCGCGGTCGTGCTTGGCCACCACCATCAGCCCCGAGGTCATCTTATCCAGCCGGTGGACGATTCCGCGGCGCAGCGCCCCGCCTGCCGCCGACAATTCCTTCTCCCCGCCCAGGTGGTGCAGCAAGGCGTTCACCAGTGTTCCCGACGAGACCCCGGCGCCCACGTGCACGACCATGCCCGCGGGTTTGTTCACCACCAACAGGTCCGCGTCCTCGTAAACCACCTCGAGGGGCAGCGCCTCGGGCGCCAGGCGCAACTCGGCGCGCTCGGCACGCACGCTGATGCGCTCGCCTGCTTCCAACGTCTGGCCCGACTTGCGTGCCGTCTGACCGTTGACCTGCACCTGCCCGGCGCGAATCAGCCGCTGGATCTGGCTGCGGCTCCACTCGGGCATAGCGCGCACCAGGTAAGCGTCCAGGCGCAAGCTGGAAGCGGGGACGTCCACCCGGAATTCAAACTCGCTGCCCATGCCGCTAGTCCGAGAAGATCACTTGCAATATCAGGAACGCCGCCCCCACCACGATGGCGCTGTCGGCGAGGTTAAAGGTATACCAGTGGTAGTTACGCACGTAGACGTCCAGGAAATCCACCACCTGGCCGGTGCGCACGCGGTCGAGGAGATTCGAGAAGGCTCCGCCCAGGATGAGCGCCAGACCCACCCCTGCCTGCCAATGCAGGTGCCGGGAACGATAAACAAAGCTCACCACCGCCGCCAGCAGCGCCGTGGAGACGAAGATAAGGATGACGGTTTTCCAGCGCGAAGGTGAGTCGGAAAACAATCCGAAAGCCGCACCGGCGTTGGAAATATTGGTGAAATTCAGGAAGTGGGGGATGACGGGGATGACGGCGTGCTCGGGGATCGAGCGCGCCACCAGGGCCTTGGTGGCCTGGTCGCCGCCGAACACCAGGACGCCCAGCAGCACGTAAAGCCAGCGCGTTGAGCGGCCGGCAGGCCGGGCGACGGTGCCCCGGGGCTCTGGCGTCGCGAGAGGGTCTTCACTGGCTGGGCGCGCCGGGTCCAATGCTGATCGCCTCGAATCGCGCGGGCGTCAAAGGGCCTCGCGGCCGCTACGCCCCCGCCTTCTCGATTTCTTTCAGCGCCGCCGAGCAGCGCTCGCAAACCTGCGGATAACGCTCGTCCTCGCCCACGTGCGTCGAATAGTTCCAGCAGCGCTCGCACTTACTGCCGTCGGCCTTCACCACCTGAATGCTCAGCCCGGCCAGGGGCGTGGTGCTGCCGGTGGAGGGGGAATTTTCCCGCACTTCCACCTGGGAGACAATAAACAGCGAAGGAAGCTGGTTCTGGTACTGGGCGAGCAGGGCGGCAAGTTCGGGATCGGCCGCCAGGCGCACCTTGGCTTCCAGGGGAGTGCCGATGAACTTCTCGCGGCGCGCCATTTCCAGGGCGCGCAACACCTCTTCGCGCACCAGGAGCAGCCGTTCCCAGAGCGCGTAGCGCTCGCGGTGGGCGATGGACACCGGAGCGCGCAACTGCTCGGGCGGCACCATGGTCGCCAGGTGCACGCTCGATTCCTTGCCCGGCACGGCCGGCAGATGCTCCCACACTTCCTCGGCCGTGAAGCAGAGCAAGGGAGCGAGGGCGCGCACCAGGGCGTCGGCAATGCGGTAAATGGCTGTCTGCGCGGCGCGCCGAGCCACCGACCGCTTGGGCGAGGTGTAAAGCCGGTCCTTCAGGATGTCGAAGTAGAAAGCGCTCAAGTCAACGGTCGCGAAATCGTAGAGGCTGCGATAGACCTTGTGGAAAGCGTAGTCGCGATAAGCGTTGGCGACGCGCTCCATCAGCTCCGCCGTGCGCTCCAGCACCCAGGAGTCGATCTCCTCGAGATCCTTTCCCTGCACCTGGTCCTTTTCGGGGTCGAAATCGTAGAGGTTGCTCAGGCAGAAGCGGAAGGTGTTGCGCAGCTTGCGGTAGGCTTCCGAC
>JBJKQV010000320.1:0-7177 GCA_046704985.1 Terriglobia bacterium | reverse complement strand
GGATGGTAGACGAGCTGATAAGTTCCCCAGGCCCGCCAGGGGACGAGCGCCAGGGCGGGAATCCAGACCAGCAGCCACGGCCAGCCGGTGTTGAACAGTCGGCGGGGGAAGAGCAGGAAGAAACTCAGCAGGATGGCGTCGGCGACAAAACGGCTCAGCTGGGGAGCCCACAGGAAAAGTCCCAACAGCACCGGCAGGTGCCGCCAGATGGCCGCCCAGCCGTCCGGGAAGCCGAAACTGATGGCGGTGGTGGCGAGCATCCAGGCGCCCATTCTCGCCACCGGCTCGTAGGGCCGCCGGAAGGCCACCCACAGCCCCAGGACCATGCAGGTGAAGATAAAAAGGTTATAGGGACCGGCGAGAGCAAAGTACGAGCTGGGTCGGCGCCCGCCGGGATAGGGGTTGGGTGCAAAGGTCAGATCCCGATGTTCTCCCTGGCGGCTGATTTCCCAGCGTTCGGCAACTCCCACCTGCGCGTTGGCGCGCAGCGACTCCCAATCGTGAACGCTGTGAATCTCCCGCCCGTTAATCGCAAGGACGCGGTCGCCGGCCTTCAGTCCCGCTTGGGCCTCGGTAGAATGCACATGAACGGAGAGGATGACCATCTCGCCCTGTCGGAAGCGGGCTTCAAAGCCCGGCATGGCGAACGGGCCGGCGAGAATGCCGTAGACAAACAGCGCCACGGCTCCCAGATAGGAAGCCGCAACAAGGACCATCCACCAGGGCGGGCGCCGATGAGACATGAGATGTTCTCCACGCCGTGGGCCAGGTTGCGGCCATTATACCCCCGGGTTCAAGCCAACGGCCGGCGGGAAAGGCTTGGCCGAATCAGAGTACGGGGCCGAGACAAGGAGAAGGAATATCCGGGTCGGCAATTGGGCGGCAGTCGAACAGGCATTCCCGGTTGAAGCCGTCCTCAACATAACGTAAAATACTTCCCACCTCGAAAGGGCGCCTCCAGAATGATTGGTGAGACGGTTTCCCACTACCGCATTGTGGAGAAGCTCGGCGGCGGAGGGATGGGTGTCGTCTACAGGGCCGAAGACACGGCGCTGGGACGCGACGTGGCGCTGAAGTTTCTGCCCTCCGACGTGGCGGGCGATCCTGTCGCCCTCGAGCGCTTTCGCCGCGAGGCGCGCTCTGCCTCGGCGCTCAATCATCCGGGCATCTGCACGATTTACGAAATCGGCGAGCACGGCGGCCAGCCTTTCATTGCCATGGAGTTTCTGGAGGGCCAGACGCTCAAGCACCGCATCGAGTCGGGTGCGATGGAGCTCGAAGAACTGCTCGACTGCTCCATCCAGATTACCGACGCGCTCGACGCGGCGCATTCGAAAGGCATCGTCCACCGCGACATCAAACCCGCCAACCTTTTTCTGACCCGCCGAGGACAGACGAAGATTCTGGATTTCGGCGTGGCCAAGCAGAGTGCCCCGCACGGGCAAGCGAGCCTCTCCGGCCAGGTAACCCTGGACGGCGAAGATGCCCACCTGACCAGCCCGGGCGCGGCCATCGGTACGGTGGCGTACATGTCCCCGGAGCAAGCGCTGGGCAAGTCGCTCGACCCGCGGTCCGACCTGTTTTCGTTCGGCGTGGTGCTCTACGAAATGGCCACGCGCGTTCAACCTTTTCGCGGCGAAACGACCGCCGCCGTTTTCGATTTCATCCTGCGCCGTGCACCGGCTTCGCCGCTGCGTTTGAATCCTAACCTCCCGGCCAAGTTGGAAGAAATCATCACCAAGTCGCTCGAAAAAGATCCCCGACTGCGCTATCAACACGCTGCCGGCCTGCTTTCCGACCTGCACCGCCTGAAGCGTGACGTAACTTCGGGCCGCTCGGCCGTGACCGGCGTGGCGGAGGCCGGCGTTTTCGATGCCCCGCGCCCCGAATCGCAAACCGCCGCCCGCGCCGAAGAACTGTGGGTGGCCGTGCTGCCCTTCAAGAACTCCAGCGCCGACCCGGAATTCGGCGCGCTCGCAGAAGGCTTGACCGAGGACATTACCACGGGCTTGTCGCGCTTCTCCTACTTGCGCGTGCTCGCCCATGCCCCCGGGACTTCCCCGGATGGACGAACCACCGACCTACGCTCCGTGCAAAAGGACCTGGGCGCGCGCTACGTGATGGAAGGCGCGGTGCGCAAAGCGGGTTCGAGCGTGCGCATCAGCGCCCGCGTGGTGGATGCGGCCACGGGAGAAACCGTCTGGGCGGAGAATTACGATCGCAACCTGAAGGCGGAAGGGCTCTTTCAACTCCAGGACGAGGTCACAGCGAAGATCGTCTCGACGGTGGGCGACACTTACGGGGCACTGCCGCGCGCCATGTCCACGCTGGCCAAGCGCAAGCCGCTGGAGTGTACCACCCCGTACGAAGCGGTGCTCCGCCAGTTCAGCTACTATCAGGTGATCAGCGCCGAGGAGCACCGCGCCGTCCGCGACTGCCTGGAGCGCGCCGTCGAGCAGGCGCCGGACTATGCCGACGCCTGGGCCTCGCTCGCCTTGATGTTCCTGGAAGAGTTTAAGCATGACTTCAACGTGCGGCCCGATCCGCTGGGGCGGGCCGCCGAAGCCACGCGGCGGGCGCTGAGTTTGGATCCCGTCAACCAGCTCGGTTATTACAGCCTGGCCTCGATCCGCTTTTTCCAGAAGGACTATGCGGGCTTCCGGCAGGCGGCGGAGCGCCTGCTCTCGCTGAACCCCCTGGATGGCAGCGTCAAAGGATGGATCGGCAACCTGAGCTCGAATTCGGGCGATTGGGATCGCGGACTGATTTTGATTGAAGAAGCCGTGTCCCTCAACCCCAACCATCCCGGGTGGTACCACTTCGGCCAGGTGTGGGCCCATTGGCATAACCATGAGTATGAACAAGCACTGGAAGCGGCCCGCATGGTTGACATGCCGACCTACTTCTATTATCACGCCGCGCTGGCGGCCGCCTACGGACACCTCGGTAGGAAAGAAGAGGCGCAGCGGTCCATCCAGGCGCTGCTCGAAACCAATCCCGACTTCCCTTCCCGGGCGCGAGAAGAGATCGGTAAGTGGCACATCCCCGCCCGACTGGAACAATTCCTCGAGGGCCTGCGCAAAGCAGGGTTGAAGATTCCGGCGCCCGGCGCCGCGCCCGCAGCGGAGGCGCCTAGAGCTACATCGCACGGCCGAGAAAGCGATTCTGGTTCTTCGCGCGCGGCGGTTGCAGAAAAGTCCATCGCCGTTTTGCCTTTTGCCAACATGAGCCCCGATCCGGACCAGGAATACTTTGCCGACGGGCTGGCCGAGGAAATCATCAACCTCCTGGCACGCGTTCCCGGACTGAAGGTTATCGCGCGGACTTCCGCTTTCGCGTTTCGGGGCAAGGAACAGGACGTTCGAGAGATCGCCGACGCCCTGAATGTTACGCACATTCTGGAAGGCAGCGTGCGCCGTTCCGGAAGCCGTATTCGCGTCACCGCGCAATTAATTAGCGCCGCCGACGGGTCTCACCGTTGGTCGGAACGATATGACCGGGAGCTGAGCGATGTTTTTGCCATTCAGGATGAAATTTCGGCGGCGATCGCCAGGGCGTTGCGGGTAAAGCTCTCACCTCAAGCCGCTCACCAGCGTTATACGCCCAAGATGGAAGCTTATGAGGCTTTCTTGAAGGCCCGGCATCAGCAGGTCAAGGTTACGCCCGAGTCTTTGGAACTGGCCCGGCAAGGCTATGAGCAAGCCAGCGAACTCGACCCCGCTTTTGGGATGGCTCACATCGGGCTGGGTCATTACTGGATGATCCAGTCGCACTTTGGCCGGCGCCCTGCCCGTGAGTGCCTTCTTGCGGGGCGAGCCGAAGCCGAGCGAGCTTTGCAGATTGACCCATCACTTCCGGACGCGCATGCGCTCCTGGGCCTGGTGGCGGCGATGTATGACTTCGATTGGGCTGCGGCCGAGAAGCATTTTGATTATCCGATGGCGAAACAGGCCAATTTTGAGTTCATCCGGCCTATGTATAGCGGATTTCAGTTCCTGCGGGGCAATGTGGAGCAAGCCATCCAGTTGACGCAGCGCGCGATAGACGAAGACCCGCTGGAAGTGTGGCCCCGGATGAATCTGCATGCCTTTCTGCAGGCAGCAGGCCGCGACGATAAAGCGCTGGAGCAGTTGAAAAAGGTTCTGGAGCTTGACCAGAACCAGGTTGTAGCCCTGGTCTCAATGGCGATGCTTTACGCTGACCGCGGCGACCTTGTGGGGGCCATCAAGGTCGCACGCCGCGCCCACACCGTGGGCCCGTGGCTACCCGATGCCCCGGGGGTGCTCGCCGCACTCCTGAGGCGCAATGGAGAAGAAGCTGAATCGAAATCCCTCGCGAGCGGGCTTGGTTCCGGCGCCGTGCTCGGCGATGCCCGCGCCCGCGCGATTTTTCACCTGCTTTGCGACGAAATCGACGAAGGAGCCGATTGGGCGGAAAAGGCGATTGAACAGCGCGACGGCTCGATGATGTACTATCTGCGCTTTGTAGTCTCGAAAGGGCTTCGAGCCAGCCACCGCTGGCCGAAGATCGCGAAAATGATCAACCTGCCGGCTCCCCGGGGGTGACTTCTTCTCACGATCGCCCTTCATTTGACAGTTAGCGTAAGGCTCGTCGAATGCGACAGACTGCCCGACGTACCAGTCACCTTAAGCGTATAACTCCCCGCCGGAGTGCCCGGCACACGGGTTAAAGTCCCGCCACCGCCGCCGCCACCGCAGGACGCCAGGAGCGCGATGCCGAACATCAGCGCTGCCAGCGGGAGCAAAGCCGCAAGCCGCTTGCCGCCCACAAGGCCCCTAGCGAACCGGGCTTTGGCGAGCATCGCAAGTCCCAGCATCCCCAGCACGCCCATCCACAGCACGGCGGGCCAGGTTGCGGGTGACTGGGGGTTGGAATCGGGCACGGGCGCCAAAACCGAGCCTGCCATCGTCGTTACGTTAACCGTCACAGCCTGCGAGTTGGTTCCATCGAGACTGACCGAGGCGGGCGAGACGGAACAAGTGGCGAGGGACGGTGCGCCCGTGCAAGCCAAGCCTACGGCCTGATTGAATCCGCCGAGCGGCGCGACGCTGAGCGAATAAGTCGCCGTCGAGCCTGCGGAGACCGTAGCCGAGGATGACGTGCCCGAGGCCACCGCCACACCAAAGTCCTTGCCCGTACCCGTCAGGGTCACGGACTGCGGGCTGTTGCCGGCGTTATCGGTGACAGTCAGCATTCCGCTTAACGAGCCTCCGGCCGTCGGCTCAAAGGTCACGCTGATCGTGCACTTCGAACTCGCGGCCAGCAAGTTGCCGCAAGTATTGGTCTCGCCGAAATCGTTCAGATTTGTACTGATCCCTGTAATGGCCAGCGGGCCGCTCCCGGTATTTGAAAGCGTGACGGTTTTGGCCGCGCTGGTGCTGGCTACCGCCTGGGCCGCGAAGGTCAAGCTGGCGGGAGAAAGGGCCACGACTGGAGCAGTGCCCGTACCGGAGAGTGCAACGGTCTGGGTGGCGCCACCTTTCCCGCCCGAGTCATCGGCCACGGTCAGTTGAGCTGATTCCGCGGCGGCAGCCGAAGGCTTGAAGACCACGGAGATCGTGCAACTGGCGCCGGAAGCCACAGAGCTGTTGCAGGTGTTGGTTTCGGTAAAGTCGCCGGAATTGGTCCCGCCAATGGTTATACCGGAAATCGCCAGCGACCCTCCTGAGCTCGAAAGGGTCACCGTTTTGGCGCTGCTCGAAGTTCCGACCGTCTGGCCGCCGAAGCTGAGGCTCGAGGGCGAAAGCGCCGCCGTCGGCACCGAAACCACAAACGGATACGCGGCGATGTTGCTGATCAAGGGATCGGATTGCCGGCCGGTATTGACCGAGGTTGCTTCCTGGCCGTCGGTTGAAAAGGCGTAAAGGACGTGGGAACCCGGCAGCAGCGCCGGCGTGTTGCCGCTGAAGCTGCCGCCGCCGTGGTTGGTTGCCGCGGCCCACGGCCCCTGCCAGGTGTCCACCTGGAACAGCACGCCGTCCGGTGTGGTCGCGGAGGGAGCGAAGGAGCTCGAGGCGGTGAAGTTGAAGCTGGGAGTCAGGCTTCCGGTCGTGTCGCCGGCCAATGGGGAAATCTGGGTCTGCAACGGAAGTGAGTTGACCGGTTGTTGGGAGACCACGGTCACATTGTTGGAAAACTCGTTGACCGCATAAACGTCATGGGTCACCGGGTCGATAACCACATCATCGGGCCCGCTGCCGGTGGCGACCGTAGCGCTCGCATTGGTGGCCCCGTCGATCACCGTAAGGCCGCTAATTCCCTGGTCGGGAACGAAGATCTTGTCGGTTGCCGTGTCGATGGCCACACCTTCTGGCCGAAATCCGGTGGTGACCGTAGTCACGCTGAGGGGCGATGCGTTTACCACTCGGACTTCACCGAGTCCCACATCCACGACGTAGATCTTATCCGTCAGCGGGTTGACGGCCACGGCCACCGTGTCGGAGCCTCCTCCTGAGACGCCAATATCTTGTACGAAAGAGTTCGTCGCCCCGTCGATCTCACCGAGCGGGCTTTGAATGCCCATCGTAAAGTAAATCTTGTTGGTGACCGGGTCAACGGCCACGGCGGTCGCAGGATGTCCTCCGGTGGGAATCTGAGTGGCCGTGTTGGTCGCCCCGTCGATTACGGTCACGTACACGCTGGTCCCGTTCGCCACGTAAATCTCGTTGGTCACCGGGTTGACAGCCACGGAGAGGGGGTCGTTGCCGACGGCAACCGTGGTGGTCGCTTGGGTCGCCCCGTCGATCACTGTCACATTGTTGCTGGAGTTGTTCACGACGTAGATCTTGTCGGTCACTGGATTGACGGCTACGAAGGAGGGTGCGGTGCCGGCGGCAACCGTCGTCGTCGCGTTGGTTGCGCCGTCGATCACAGTCACATTGTTGCTGCCTTGGTTCGCAACGTAGATCTTGTTGGTCAACGTGTCGACGGCCACGGAAACGGGCCTGGTGCCGGTGGCGACCGTGGTCGTCGCCTGGGTCGCCCCGTCAATCACCGATACGTTGTCGCTCTGGTTCGTGACGTAGATTTTGTTGGTCACCGGGTTGACGGCCACGGCGAGGGGGCGCGAGCCGACCGCCACCGTGGTGGTTGAGTTGGTTGCCCCGTCGATCACCGTCACATTGTTGCTGCGGGCGTTTATCACATAGATTTTGTT
>JBJKQV010000319.1:0-4979 GCA_046704985.1 Terriglobia bacterium | reverse complement strand
GCGTGCCGGCTTCTTGCGCACGGGTTTCTTGCGCGCCGGCTTCCTCCGCGCAGGCTTCTGCTTCTTGCCCGCAGGTTTAGGCCGCTTCACCGCCGGCCGTGGGCGAGCCACCGGCGCCGGTCGCGGCGGCGCAGCGGGAGGCGGAGGAGGCGGAGACACCATGCGCGGAATTTCAGCCTCGTAGGAAAGTTCTTCCTCGAGTTCTTCCTCGCCCTCGCCGGCGCTTTCCTCTTCCTCTTCCCGGTAGTCCGACATCAGCTCGTTCCCATAATCTTCCAGGTCGTCACCTGGATTCCGTTCGTCATCGAAGGCCATGCCATCCTCCAGCCAAAGTCGGCTCACCCAGAATCGCAAGCCGAGGGCGGGCGGGGGCCATCGCGCCCCCTCCCCAGGACCTAACGGGGCAGATGTATACCACAGAAACAAACCTGTCAAGGGCCATCATGAGGTCCAAAAGGGCCTAACGCTCGGCGGTGGAGGAGGAGCTAGGGGAGTTCTTGTCCGCTTCTGAGCCCGCCTCGTAGAGGCGCAGGGTCTGGCCGGGGGTCAGCAGGGAGCCGTGCAAGCCATTCCAGCGCTGCAAGTCGCTCACCGCCACCCCGAAACGCTGGGCAATTCCATAGAGGGTGTCGCCGCGGCGGACGCGGTAGAGGGAATAGGAGTGGCCGCGCACGGGGGCGAGGGAGCCTCGGGTGGCTTGGCGCGAAGAATGTTTGCGAGGGGGCGCCTCGTCGCCGGCGAGATAGATGCGCAAGGTATGGCCGGCAACAATGCGCGAGCCCTGCATGTTATTCCAGCGCTGGATTTGATAAACGGTGGTGTCGAAGCGGTCGGCAATCGAGTCCAGGGTGTCGCCGGGCTGGATGCGGTAGAGGGAGTAGGACTGGCCGCGCACGGGGGTCAGGGAACCCCGGGCGGTGGAATGCCCGCGGCGGCCGCCCGCCCGGTCGCTGACGACGTAGAGGCGCAAGGTGTGCCCGGCGATGATGCGCGAGCCTCGCATGTCGTTCCAGCGCCGGATGTCGTGGGGAGTGGTGTCGAAGCGCTGGGCAATCGCGCCCAGGGTGTCGCCGCGCCGGATACGGTAACGGTAGAACCTCCGGCCGCGCACGCGCACCAGAGACCAGGTGTGCCCGGCGGGCAGGGGAAGCACCACCTGCTTTCCCGGCTGCAAGGGATCGTCGGCGGCCTGCTGGTTGGCGCGCCGCAGGGCAGCGGTCGAGAGGTGGTACTTGTGGGCGATGGAAGCGTAAGTGTCGCCGGCCTCGACCGTATGCACGCGCCACCAGATGCGGTGGTCGGGGGGAATCTGGGCGATGTCCTGCCGGTACTGAGCGGCCGTTCCTGCCGGCAGGTGGAGCACGAAGTCGGGGTCGTCGAGGGGGGTGGTCCAGCGCAGCAGCGAGGGGTTCAGTTGGATTAGCTTGTCCACGGGGACGCCGATCAGCTCCGAGATCAGCCGCAGGTCGGTGGGCTCGCTCACCTTTACCGAGTCGGTGAGGATGGGCGGGTCGGGAGCGACGTCGAACCCGTAAGCCTTCGGCGACTTGGCGATCAGCGCCGTGGCCAGGATGATGGGGACGTAGTTTTCGGTCTCGCGCGGCAGGGCGTGCAGCTCGCGCAGCTTCCAGAAGTCCGCGTAGCCGGTCCGCTCGATAGCCCTCTTGACGGTTCCCGGCCCGCAGTTATACGCCGCCATGGCCAGGTACCAGTCGCCGAACTCCTGGTAAAGGTCCTTCAGGTGGGCGGCCGCCGCCTCGGTGGATTTCAGCGGGTCTTCGCGCTCGTCCACCCAGCGCGTGCGCTTCAGGCCGTACTCCCGCGCGCGGCCCATCATCAGCTGCCAGATGCCCTTGGCCCCCGCGCGCGAGAGCGCAAAGGGGTTGAAGGCGCTCTCCGCCCCGGCGAGGTAAATCAGGTCCTGGGGCAGGCCCTGCTTGCGCAGGACGCGCGAAATCATCGGGCGGTAAAGCCCTGAGCGCGCCAGGACCTTATCCATGGCGCCCTGGCCGCGACCCTGGAAATAGGTGATGACGCCGTCGACCAGGTCGTTGGACACCAGCGGCAGGTCGGAGTGCACGGAGTGCATCTGCTCCTGCACGCGCTCCTTGACGCGCGGGTTGACGGGGAAGGTGAGGCCGCTCAGGGAATCGATGGGAGCGGGCACATATTTCTGGTCGCTCAGCGTGTCGCCGTGCTGGAGAGTGGCCACTTCCAGGGCGTGGATGTTCTCCACCAGCTTGTCGAATTCGGCGCCCAGGCGCGGGTCGCTGGGAATACTGGGATTCGATTCCAGGAGCAGGGTGAGGGACTCGTTGAAAGCCTTTTGCGCCTGGTCAAGGTTGCCGGCGCGGTAGTCAATCATCCCCGCCTGGTAGGAGCTCTCCGCCTGCCGGATGACCTCGGCGACGGGATCGGAAGGGCTAGGAGCGGGAGCGGGCGGCGGGGCCGCCGCCTTGGCTTGCGGAGCGGGATGGGCGGCCGGAGGCGGCGGGGGCGCCTGGGCTACCGGGGGGTGCTTTTGCGCCCCTCCGCACGCCACCAGCAGCAGACACCCTGCCAGCAACGCGCCCAGACACGCCTTCCCTGCCCAGAGTCTGAACCGCTGAGGTTGGAAGGATTCAAAACCGTGTCGTGCCGGGAGGCCCATGAAACGACATTCTAGCCGCCCAGGCGGGAAGGGTCAACGCGAACCTGGAGGAATAGGCGCTTTCCCGGCCCGGGCAGGCTCTTACTTCTTGTAGTATTCGGCGTTGGTTTCAATGAAGCTCTGCCACTTTTCCGGCAGATCGTCGAGCGGAAAGATGGCGGAAACCGGGCAAACCGGGACGCAGGCGCCGCAGTCAATGCACTCGACAGGATCAATGTAAATGAGCGGCACCTCGGCAAAATTGGCCTCGTCCTTGCGCGGATGGATACAATCCACCGGGCACACGTCTACGCAGGCGGTGTCCTTGGTGCCGATGCAGGGCTCGGCGATAACATAGGCCATGGTACTTCCCTCCTTGAGATCGGTTCGGCAATGCCCCTGATAGCGGAGACAAATTTACCCTGCCAGGGCCCCGCCGCGCGACGACTTAAGTCTTGGCGCCCCCCGGGCTAGGAGGCCGGGGAACGCCAAGCGGGGCGGGGAGATTTCCACAGGCCGGCTCCCCGGCCCGTTGGCAGTGGCACTTGCCCCCCTCCCAGCAGTGGCATACGATGAGGGCATGCCGGTTCTCGACCCCGTGGAAACCCTCTGCCGCGTGCCCTTCTTCGCCGTCCTGCGCGACCAGGAGCTGCGCGGCCTGGCTCGCCACTGCGTGGTGCGCCACCTGGAACGAGACAAGATGCTGTTTGAGGAGGGGGACCCCTGCGAGGGCCTGTTCGTGGTGCAGTCGGGAGCCATCAAGCTCTTCAAGATGGCCGACACCGGGCGCGAGCAGGTGCTGGTCATCGAGCGGGCGGGCTCGACGGTGGCTGAGTTGCCGCTGTTCGACGGCGGCAACTACCCCGCCTCGGCGGCGGCGGTGGAGGATTCAACCCTCCTCTATCTGCCCAAGCGCGTCTTCCTCGACCTCTGCCGGCGCGACCCGGAGGTGGCCTTCGCGGTCATCCGCACCCTCGCCTGGCGCTTCCGCTATATGACGCGGCTGGTGGAGGAACTGTCGCTCAAGGAGGTCAGCCACCGCTTGGCGCGCTTCCTGCGCGACCGGGCGCTGCGCTCGGGCCTCCGCACCCGGCGGGGCGTGGAGTTTCCTCTGGAAGAAACCAACCAGGAAATCGGCGCCGAAATCGGCACGGTGCGCGACCTGGTCTCGCGCAACTTGCGGCAACTGGTCGACCGCGGCATCATCAAGATGCAACGCCGCAAGGTCATCGTCCTCGACATGGCCGAGCTGGAAGCCCAGATCGCCGGCACCAAGCGCGCCGCGGTTGAAAAGTAAAGTAGCGCTCCGTCGATCGAGAAACCGAACATGCCCAGGCAGTCGGAAAAACAACGCGGCCGGGAGATTCAGAGCGCCTCCAACCCGCTGCTCAAGGTCTTTCGCCGCGCCCTGGCGGAGGGCACAACGCGCGAAGGCTTGCTGGCGCTGGAAGGTCCTCTGGGCCTGGAAGAAGCGCTGCGCGCCCCGCGCGCCACGGTGCGCAGCGTCTTGGTCGAGACAAGTGCGGCGGAAAAATTCCGCGGCCTGCTGGCCAAGCTTCCCGCCGGCGTGGAGCTGGCGACGGTTTCGGCGCGGCTCTTTGAGCACGTCGCCGCCACGCAATCCCCGCAGGGCGTGGCGGCGCTGGTGGAGTTGCGCGCGGCGGATTTCGAGCAGGCGCTGCGCGACCCGCGGGCGCTGATGGTGGTAGCGTGCGGCGTGCAGGACCCCGGCAACCTGGGCACCATGATGCGCAGCGCCCAGGCGCTCGGGGCGACGGCGCTCGTCACCCTGCGCGAGACGGTCAGCCCTTTCAATCCCAAAGGCCTGCGCGCCTCGTCGGGCGCCGTCTGGCGGCTGCCGTTCTTTGCCAACCGCCCGGCGGGAGCGCTGCTGGAAAGCTTGCACCGCGCGGGGATTCGGCGCGTGGCCGCCGACCGGCGCAGCCCTTCGTCGCTCGAGCGGGCCGACCTGCGCGGCCCGGTGGCTTTCTTGATCGGCCGCGAGGCGGCGGGACTGGCGCCGGAAGTTGCCCGCCACGCCGACCTGCTGCTCTCCATTCCCATCGGCCCGGAAACCGATTCGCTCAACGCCGCGACCGCCGCCGGCATCTTTCTTTACGAGGCGGCGCGACAGCGGGGGTTCAAATATTGAATCATCGGATCATCGGTTCATCGCTCCAAGGGCAAGCAGCAGATGCGATCTTTGCGGTTCAATGAATCCATGGTTGAATGAACCACTGGATCAATCACCATGAGTTTGTTTCAGCCATCCACGCCCAATGAATCCGCCGCCGGGGCGCGGCCGCTCGCCGACCGCATGCGTCCCGAGACGCTGGAGGAGTACGTCGGG
>JBJKQV010000318.1:0-9571 GCA_046704985.1 Terriglobia bacterium | reverse complement strand
CCAGCAGCGTCCCGGTCACCACGGCGCCAAAACCTTTCATCACGAAGGCGCGGTCGAGGGGCAATCGAAAGGGCTGATCGGCGGGGCGCGCCGGCACCAGCGCCGCCAGGCGCGCGAGCTCCGACCTCAGCCGCTCCAATCCGTCGCCCGTGCGCGCGCTCACCGGCACGATGGGCGCGCCTTCCAGAAACGACCCGGCGACGAACTCCGCCACTTCCAGCGCCACCAGCTCGGCGATCTCGCGCTCCACCAGATCCGTTTTGGTGACCGCCACCAGTCCGCGGCGGATGCCCAGCAGGCGGCAGATATCGAAATGCTCGCGCGTCTGGGGCTTGATGGATTCGTCGGCGGCCACCACCAGCAGCGCCAGGTCGATGCCGCCCACGCCCGCCAGCATGTTTTTGACGAAGCGCTCGTGCCCGGGAACGTCCACAAAACCCGCGCGCACCTCCGCGCCCTGGTCCAGGTGCGCAAAGCCCAGGTCAATGGTAATGCCGCGGCGCTTTTCTTCTTCCCAGCGGTCGGGGTGCGTGCCGGTGAGCGCCTCGACCAGCGCCGACTTGCCGTGATCGATGTGCCCGGCGGTTCCAACGATGACGTATTTCATAAGGCCTGCCGTTCGACGCCGAATAGAAGATTATGCGGGAAGCGCCGCGCGAGGGCAATCGTGCCCCGGGGTCCAAAGCCTCTGGGGCGCCGGCTGCCGCGCTTACGGCTTGGGAGGAGCCTTCTTGGTTGCCGGCGCACGCTTGATGGGCGCGGGCTTGGCGGGCGCAGCCTCGATGGGCGCCGGCTGCTTGTCGTGTTCTTCGCCCAGCCAGACGCTCGAGAGCGTCCAGTTTTCGCCGCGCTTTTGCAGGACCAGATCGTACTCGGCCAGGGCTTGCGGGTCCTCGAAATAGACGTGGGCGAGGGCGCGCTGACGGTCGGGGGAAAAGGTCAGAGACTGGATCTTGACCTCGACGTGCGGAAAGTGCGGCGGCGGCTCGCCCGCGGGCACGCTGAGCGCCGGATCGAGCGCAGCGATGAAGTAAGTGCGCACGGCACGCTGGATGGAAAACTTTTCGCCGCGCGCGCGGCGCGCCGCCAGGTAGCGCGAGCGCGCGGTAATGACGCTGATGGCGCTGTCGATGTCGTCGCTGATGACCGGGTCGTTGACCACCTGGAGCGCCTGGTGGAGCGCCGCGGCCACGGAGGGGTCGGAATGGACGCTCAGGGCGAGCACGGCGGCTTCGGTCACGCTGCGGTCGTCCTCGGCGTCGGAGTTGCGCACCACCTCGACGAGCTTGCCGACGGCCTGCGGAGTTTCCTCGCCGCCCAGCGCGCCGTAGTAGTAGAGGCGCAAATCGAGGTCGCGCGGGTCGTGCTCCAGGGTGGCGAGAATCTTCAGCGCCTGCTCGCCGCCGATGAAGGCCAGCGACTGGGCGGCGAAGGTGGCGGTGCGGTCGTCCTTGAGCGCCGCCTGCAGCTGCGGGATGATGGCCGGCCCGGCGGCGAACGCCGCGCGGTAGAGCACTTCGGCGGCCTGCGGGGTAGGGGAGTTCCAGATGTCGTAGAGCAACTGGGGCTCCCAATCGCCTGGCACGGCGGGCGGAGCCGCCTGGGCCGCGGCTGTAGCGCTGGGCTTTGCTCCAGCACTGGGCGTCTGGGCCGCTGTAGCGCTAGGCTTTTGCCCAGCATTTTGTGCTGCCGACGACGCGGGCGGTGAGGTCTGCGCCCCGGCCGCCGCGGCGAGCCACAGGCAGCAGGCGGCCGCCAGCAGGGCGCGCGAGCGCCCGGCAGCGCCGAAAATTTCAAACCAGGGTCGTGATTTTGCCATGTTTCTTAGATGCCGAAGGCTCTGCGCCGTGCTGCATTCCCCTTCCACTGCCGGCGGGGGCGGCGTGATGCCGGGCCCATCGCTACGCCGGCGCTTACGAAGGCGCCTCCCCGGCGGGGCCGGCGAGCAGCCGCGGCAGCTCGCGCAAATCGTCGAGGAGCAGATCGGGTTTCGTTCCGTTGAGGGTGGGCGACCCCAGGCCGTAGGTGACCCCGCAGGTCCAGATGCCGGCGTTGCGCCCGGTCAGGATATCGGTTTCCGAATCGCCCACGATCAAGGTGGCGCGCGGCGCGGCGCCGGTTTCCTCCAGCAGTTTGAAAACCCCGACGGGGTCGGGTTTCTTCTGCTCGAAGCTGTTGCCGCCGTAGACGGTGATAAAGCGCTCGGCGAGTCCCAGGCCCTTGAGCAAGTGGCGGCTGAAGCGCACGGGCTTGTTGGTGAGCACGGCCATGGTGCGCCCGCGCAGGGCGTCGAGAGCCTCGAGGACGCCGGGATAGGGCGCGGTGTTGTCGAGCATGTGGTCGCGATAGTATTCCAGGAAGAGTTTGACGGCCTGGTCGACCTCGGCTTGCGGAGCCTCTTCGCCCAGGGCGCGGCGCATGAGGACGTTGACCCCCTGGCCGATGTAGGAGGCGATGAGGGCCGTGGAGAGCGGCGGGCGGCCGGTGGCCACGCGCGCCGCGTTGACGCTGGCGGCCAGGTCCGCCTCGCTGTCCACGAGCGTCCCATCCAGGTCGAAAATCAGCAGCTGCATGGAGGCCAGGTTCTGAGGAGGAATCAAGAAGTCTCCTCACCGGCCGGCTCGGCATCGGGCGAAAGGGCGCGCAGCACCAGCGCCGCCTCCTCCGGCGGAATGGGATTGAAGTAGAGGCCGCCGGTGCCCAGAAAGCGCCGCTGCCCGTCCACGTCGGGATAGATTTCGATGTGCCAGTGGAAATCCTCCTCCAGACTTTCCCACCAGCCTTGCGGCCAGCCGTGCGCCTGGACGTTGGGTTCGGTGTGCACGACCACGTGCAGGGACTCGGAAATCTTCTCGGCGCGCTGCAAGGCGGCCCGGTAGAAGCTCGCCAGCGAGCTGAGGCGCTGGGGCGAGTCCACGTCGCGCTCGAAGGAGGAGGAGTGGCGCAGGGGGATCACCCACATCTCGTAGGGCGAGTGCGAGGCGAAGGGGCACAGGGCGATGAATTCATCGTTCTGGTCCACCACCCGGCGCGGATCTTCGGTTTCCTGATGCAGGATGTCGCAGAAGATGCAGCGGTCCTTCTTCTGGAAGTGCGCGTGGCTCCAGCGAAATTTCATTTCCGCCACCAGGGGCAGGACGGGGGTGGCCAGAACCTGGGCATGGGCGTGGCCGTGCACGCTAGGCGCCGCCCAGGGCTGGTCCTTGAAAAGCGAGACGTAGCGGAAGCGTTCGTCCTGCTTCAGGTCGCGGATGCGGTCGCGGCAGACTCCCAGCACCGTGGCCACTTGCTCGATGGGCAGGTGGGCGAGCGAGATGGCGTGCTGCGCCGTCTCCACCACAATCTCGTGCGCGCCCAGCGGGTTCATCAGGTCGTACATGCCCTCGCCGCGCCGCCCGGCTCCCCCTTCGATGTGGAAAATGGGCGCGCGGTCGTGAAATACCCGCACCTTCCAACCGCCGTTGCCGTCGCGCACCTCACGGATGGCGGGAGGAGTCAGCCGCTCGTTGCCGGGACAGAACGGGCACGCATCTCCCGAGGCTCGCGCGTCGGGCATCTCCTGCCGCTTGCCGGTCAATATCCAGCGGCGAGTTATAGGATCTAATCGCAGCTCGGCCATGCGCTTTGCCTCTCAACCGGGTTCCTCGCCTGAAGGCGCGGGCGTGCCGCCGCCCCTCTTCCCGGAAACGACATTCTAGTTCGGTTGCCGTCCCTTTGCATAGGGCGTCGCCGGGGCAGGGTCCTTTTGTCCGCGGGGCCGCGTCGCGCCGCGCGGCCCTTGTAGCGCTGCCCTTTAGGGCAGCACTGGGTGGCCCAGGGCGAAAGCCCTGGGAAAAGCCCGGCGCAAGACAGAAAGAGTGCGGTCGGCGCCGGTCGCAGACCGGCGCTACAGAAGCCCCGTGGCGCCGCCCCGGGAACTATACGAGGTTTACGTGCCAGTCACTGCCGCCGGAGGGCGCGGTATGCTAACATGAATAACCGGGGCTATTTTTCCAAACGAGACCCGAAATATGGCTGAAATTCTGCCTTTCCGCGCCTGGCGCTACAACCCGGAAACTGCCGGCGGGCTGGACCTTCTGCTGACCCAACCCTACGACAAGATCACCGAGGCGATGCAGCGCCGGTATCTCGACCTGAGCCCCTACAACCTGGCGCACGTCATTCGCGGGCGGGCGCAAGCGGACGATTCCGCGCGCTCCAACGTCTACACGCGCGCCGCCGCGTGGCTGGAAGATTGGAGAGAAAACCGGGCGCTGGTGGGGGAGGGAGCGCCGGCGATCTTCCCCTATGAGCAGGAATACACCCTTCCCGGGGGCAGCGAGCGCCGCACGCGGCGGGGGTTCATCGCCCTGCTGCGCCTGGAGGACTACGCGGCGCAGGTGGTTTTCCGCCACGAGCAGACGCTGGCGGGGCCCAAAGCCGACCGGCTGGAATTGCTCAAGGCCACGCGCCTGCACGCCGGGCAGATCTTTATGCTTTACAGCGACTCCGAGGGCGCGGTCGAAGCGCCGCTCGCGCGGCGGGTGACGGAAGCGCCCTGGCAATCGCTCGAAGACGAATTCGGCACCCGGCACACCGTTTGGCGCGAAAGCGACCCGGCGGTGCTCGCACAGGTGGTGGAGCAGATGCGCGCCCGGCCCCTGGTCATCGCCGACGGGCACCACCGCTACGAGACCGCGCTCGCCTACCGTGACCTCTGCCGGGCGCGCGGCGCCGCTGACGCGCGCGCCGAATACGTGATGGTGACCCTGGTGCGCAAGGAGAGCCGCGGCCTGACCGTCCTGCCCACCCACCGCGTGGTGCACGGTCTGCAGGAGTTCGATTGGCGGCGCCTGCTCGCCCAAGCCGGGCGGCGATTCGAGATCGAGGAAGTGGCGCAGCAGACGGCGGGGAACGGCTTCCCGGCGCGCCTGCGGGAGGCGGGGAAGGAGCGTCCCGCCTTCGGCGTTTATGCCGGGCCCGGGCGCCTGGCGCTGCTGCGCCTGCGCGGCACGCCGCGCGAGGCCCTGCCCGCCCTGCCCGAATCCCTGGCGCGCCTGGACGCCGTCGTCCTGCACCGGTTGTTGCTGGAAGAAGCGCTGTGCATTGACGCGCGCGCGGTGAGCGAAGAACGCAACCTGGTTTACCGCCGCGAGGCCGCGGAGGCTGCCGCGGAGGTGGAAAGCGGCCGCGCGCAAGCCGCCTTCTTCCTGAATCCCACCCCCGTCGACGAGGTTTGGAAGAACGCCCTCGCCGGCCACGCCCTGCCGCAAAAATCCACGGACTTCTACCCCAAGCTGCTTTCCGGACTCGCCCTCTATTGGCTGGATAATCCCGCGGGGTTGTAGCGCCGCCCTCTCGGGCAGCACCGTGCCGGGCTAAAACCTGACCGCCGTCAGGCGGGCCCAGCGCTACGCAGTGCCAAGTAGTGCTGCCCTTCAGGGCAGCACTGAGATTCCACGCAACGCCCGCACCTACTGAAAGGACGCCACCGCCTGCTCGACGCTGTCGTAGACCTCGAAGACGGTCACCAGCTTGGTGATGTGGAGTTGCTCGTGGAACTTTTTGGTGAGGTTGGCGAGCTTCATGTTGCCGCCCTGGTTGCGCGCGGTGGTGAAGCCGGCGACCAGGGTGCCCAGCCCGGCGCTGTCAATATAGCTGATCTGGCCGAGGTCGAGCACCAGTTGGGTGTTGCCCTGGCCGAGGGTCTCTTTGATGGTGGTGCGCAGCTTGTTGCTCTCCGCGCCCAGCGTCACCTTGCCCGACAGTTCCAAAACCTTCACCCCCCCGGACTCCCTTGCGGTGATTTCCAGTGCCATGGGTATCTCCTTCTCGACCCGCGTGGTGCCGGGCGGGCTCAGATTGGTTCGTGCCTTGCCTGCGTGCTCGGGCCGGTCCGCCGCCGCGCCTAGTCGAACTCCGAGCAGGACATAAAATAGCCGCAGCGCGGACAAAGCAATTTACAGCGGTGCGACAAGAGCTTGGCCGAGCAGCGCGGGCAGTACTCCCCCGGCAGTTCGATCACCGGGAGCGGGCGGGGCTGCTCTGGGTGCATGGCGCGCCTCTCATTTTATCAAGGTCTGGAGCAGGCCTACGTCCCAAGCCAGGAAAACCCCAAAGCCCAGGCTAAAGGCCCCGGCGGCAAAACGCAACACGCGTTCGACGGTCTTCACCCGTCCCGCCGCGTAGGCCAGGGGGACGCTCATGAGCACGCTCATGGCCATCATTCCGCCGATGGTGCCTACGCCGAATATCAGCAGCACCCCCAGGGCGAGCAGCGCCGAGGGGATCGCTCCCACCACCAGCAGCAACACCGCCGCCGTTCCCGCCAGTCCGTGCACGATGCCCACCATGAAGGGCCGTCCCGCCACCCGCAGTAGGCGGTGCTGGTGAGTGTGCCCGGGACTGCCCAGGTGGACGTGCAGGTGGGAGTGGCGGGTGCCGTCGTGCTCATGGGTATGGGCGTGGATGGCCGTCGCGCGCGGCACCTTGCGCAGGGCGTTGATGCCCAGGACGATTAGCATCAGGCCCACCGCAAACTCCAGCGACTGCGAAATGCGCTCCGAAACCGCCAGGCGCAGGGCCACGATCAGCGAGCCGAAAACCAGCAGGGCGAACGAGTGACCGGCGCCCCAATAGGCGCCGATCAGCGAGGAGCGCCAGAGGTTGCGCTCCTCGGTGCTGAAGGTCGCGACGGCGGCCACGTGGTCACCGTCCAGGGCGTGGCGCAGCCCCAGCACAAAACCCAGCACCAGCGTCGCCCAGACAGGAAACCCTTGCGGCATCGAGATGTCGGCCAGATGCAATCGTCCTCCTCAAGCTGCGTAAGTGTGCAGGAACTCCGTCAGGCTGGCGTAAGCGCGCTTCAGGGTCGCCTCGTCGGGCAGGAAGACGATGCGGCAGTGGCGCGTGCCGGGGCGTTGTCCAAAGCCCGAGCCGTGCACCAGCATCACCTGCTTTTCGAGCAGCAGGCGCTTGACGAACTCTTCGTCGGGAACGGAGATGTCCAGGCGCGGGAAGGCGTAGAAGGCGCCGTGCGGCTCCACCAGGCTCACCCCCGGCGCCGTGCGCGCCCACTCCACCGTCAGGTCGCGCCGCCGCCGCAGCTTCTCCAGCACCCCGGGCAGGTGGTCTTGCGGGCCTTCCAGGGCGGGGCGAATGGCGTATTGCAAGGGGTGGTTGCCGCACAGGCGCGCGCGCAGCAGCTTGCGCATGCCTTCCAGCCAGGGTTTGACCGCCGCCGCGTCGCCGGTGACGATCCCCCAGCCGATGCGCCAGCCGGGAACCAGGTAGGGCTTGGACATGCCGCCGAAGGTCAGGATGGGCACGTCGGGCGCCAGGGCGGCGATCGAAACGTGCGGCTCGCCGTCCAGCACCAGCTTGTCGTAAATCTCGTCGGCGATGATGGCCAAACCGTTGCGCCGCGCCAGCTCCGCGATCGCTTCCAGGGTCGCGCGGCTGTAGACGGTGCCCGTGGGGTTGTTGGGGTTGATCACCAGCAGGGCGCGCGAGCCGGAGAAAATGCGCGCCGCCAGGTGCTCGAGATCGGGCTCCCAGTTATTTTCCTCGTCCAGGTCGTAAGCGTTCACGGGGGCGCTGACCTTGGCCAGCACGGCGGAGTAGAGCGGATACTCGGGGCAGGGGGTGAGGATGTTTTCGCCGGGATTGAGCAGCGCCGTGAGCGCCAGCTCCGCTGCTTCGGTCACGCCCTGGGTGATGAAGACTTCCTGGATGTTGCGCAGGCCTTTGCGTTCCGCCTCGCGCCGCACCGCTTCGCGCGCCTCCTCGATGCCCAGCGAGGGCGCATAGCCGTTCTTGCCGTCGCGCATGGCGCGCGCCACCGCTTCGATCAAGTGGGGCGGAGTCTCAAAATCGAACTTCAGCGGGTCGCCGATGTTGAGCGGCAGGATGGTTTTTCCTTCGCGGGCCAGTTGCTCGGCAACTACCGCGATGTCGCGAATGGCGTAGCGCACGTGCTCCAGGCGCGTGGCCGCCAAAATGTCACGGGCTGGTTGGACAGGATTCATGCCATGTATGTAGCAGAAACCCCCGTGAGGGTCAAACCCCTCCCGGGGTTTCAAGATACGCATCAGCCGTGCATTCGAGGCGCCAAAACGCGCGCCTCAAGGCTTGGGTTTCTTCTTGAACAATCCGGTGATCCCTTGGACGAGCCCCGCCGGCGACTGCTGGCCGGAAGTGGAACTCTGGCCGCTCAGCAGGTTCTGCAAGCCGCCCTGGCCGGCGCCGGACTTGAGCTGGAAGCGCGGATGGTCAAGCGTGCCGCCGATGGCGAAGGGAAGCTTCAACTTGCCGTTTTCGACCGTGGCGCCGGTGAGCCCGGTGAGCAGGCCGGAGACGGGGCTCGCGCCGGCGGCCATCAGCGCGGTGCCCTGGTAGTCCAGGTTTCCCGCGCCGGCCATGGAGAGCACGCCCGCCGCGTCCACGTCCACGCCGTTGCCCACAATGACGATCTTCTTGCTGCTGATGCGATTGTTGGCGATGGCGAAGTCGCTCGACATGCTGGAAAACGACGAGGGGTCGCCCTGCGCCGGACCCAGGTTGGCCAAACGCGCCAGCAGCGCCAGGTTCTTGTTCAGCTGCAGGCTAGGCAGCTTGCCGTTCTTGATGCTCGCCTGCCCGTTGCCGAGCATGCCCGCCAGCGGGTCGGAGGAGTGCATAATCTCGCCCGCCAGCTTGAAGTCCCCCGCCAGCGTCCCCGTCATTTTGCCGCGCGCCTGGGGAAAAGCCTGGAGCAACTGCTCCACGTTCACCCCGCTCAGCTTGGCTTCCGTCGAGTAGCGCGGGTTGGTGCCGGCAAAATTGAACGCCAGGTTGCCCGTCGCGTGGCCCTGGTAAAGGTCGAAGCGCAGTTGGTCGAAGAGCACACGCTTGGCGAACAGGCGCAGCTGCGAGGTGACGGAAGTGACTTGGAGATTGCTGAAGGTCAGGCTCTGGGCCGACAGGTTTCCTTCCGCCGCCGGCTGCTCCTGGGGTTCGGCGGCGTAAGCCAGCGAGCTCAGCCAGCCGCCCGAGGGAAGGGCGGGAGGCCCATCGAGCGCGGCGCGCTGGCCCGTGAAGGCGTTCAGGTCCACCTGGTGGAGCTCCACGGAAACCTTTTGGCCCTGGAAGTACGCAGGCCCCTCGCGTCCGGAAGGCAGCAGGTTCGCGGCCTTCAACTCCGCGTTGTTGATGCTCACCTTGCCGATCACGCCGAGAGTGAACGACGAGGGGTCGGAGGAAGCGGCGGGCGCGTTGCGCGCGGCGGGCGGGTTTTCGAAGTTCCAGCGCCCGCGCGCGTCCTGGAGGAGGTTGAGGACGGGGTCGTCGAGCTCCAGCGACTTGACCACCACCTGGCGGTGCCAGAGGGCCACGGCGTCCACCACGGCGTAGATCGTCCGCGCCTTCACAAAGGTGCCCTGCGGGAATCCCGCGGGATTGCCCATCGAAAAATCGTCCACGCGAATGGCCACGCTGGGCAGCACGCGCAGCGACAGGTGGCCGATGGAAACGGGCTTGCCGGTTTCCTCTTCGAGGTGTTTCGCCACCTCGGGCCGGTAACGGTTGATGTTGACCAGCATCGGGACTACTACCG
>JBJKQV010000317.1:0-13573 GCA_046704985.1 Terriglobia bacterium | reverse complement strand
GGGCGACTGGCCGAGGCCTTGCTAACCGTCCTGGGCGAAGCTCCACCTGCACCCGCTCCGGCGCCACAACCCGCTTCTTCGAGGGTGCCGTGATCGCCGGCGACCTGCTGGGCGAGCGCGCGCGCCTCACCCCGGAGCGCACCGCCCTGGTGACTTATCCCGCCCGCCGCCGCTTTTCCTATCGAGAACTCGATGCGCGCGCCGTCCGCTGCGCGCAGGTTTGGGAGGATCTGGGGCTCAGCAAGGGCGAGCGCGTGGGCATCCTGGCGGAAAACCGCGTGGAATATCTCGACGCCTTTTTTGCCGCCGGCAAAAGCGGAGTGATTCTCGTCCCGCTCAGCACCCGGTTGGCGGGGCGCGAGCTGGCGGCCATTGCCGCCGACTGCGGTTTGAAGTGCCTGATGTACTCGCGCGCCTACGAAGCCGCGGCCCACGAATTGCGCCGCGCGGGACTCGGGTGTCAACTGGCGCTCGACGGCGGCGTAAGCTCCGACACCGACTATGCGGCCGCCACGGCCCGGAAGGCGCCGGGGCGGTTCCGCGTCACACGCTGCGCTCCGGAAGACGTCTACTGCCTGCTCTACACCAGCGGCACCACCGGCGACCCGAAAGGGGTGATGATTCCGCACCGCATGGTGGCCTTCAACGGCTACAACACCGCCGCCTGCTGGGGCCTTAGGGATGACGACGTGGCGCCGGTTTTTACGCCCATGTACCACGCCGGCGGGCTGAGCGTGTTTCTGGTGCCGATATTCGTGGTGGGCGGCAAGGTCGTGCTGCACGAAAGGTTCGAAGCCGCGGAAGTCTGGCGGGGCATGGTCGAAGAGGGCGCCACGGTGGTTTTCGGCGTGCCCACCACTTTCAAAATGCTGATGGAGTCGCCGGAATTTGCGACCGCCGAGTTGGGCCGCGTGCGTTGGCTGATCAGCGGCGGAGCGCCGCTCCCCGCCTACATCGCCGAGGCTTACCGCCGGCGCGCCATCGTCTTCAAGCAGGGGTACGGGTTGACGGAAGTCGGTGTCAACTGCTTTGCCATGACGGCGGAGGACGCGGAGCGCAAGCAGGGCTCGATCGGCAAGCCGCTGATGTTCACCGAAGCGCGGCTGGCGGACGCCGAGGGGCGCGAGGTCGAGCGCGGCGAAACGGGCGAGCTGTGGCTGCGCGGCGCGCACGTCTGCCTTGGCTACTGGAACAATCCTCAGGCTTCCGCCTCAGCCCTCGACGCCGAAGGCTGGTTTCACACCGGCGACCTGGCGCGCCAGGACGAGGAAGGGTATTTCTACATTGCCGGGCGTCTGAAGGACATGATCATTTCGGGCGGGGTGAACGTCTACCCGGCTGAGATCGAGCGCGAATTGCTGCGCCATCCCGGAATCGAGGACGCGGCGGTGGTGGGCGTGGAGGATGCGCAATGGGGCGAGGCTCCGGTGGCCTTTGTGGTGCGCCGTCCGGGGATGGAGATAATGTCCGGTGAGGTTATGAATTTCCTTGCACCACGGCTGGCGAGGATTAAGCTACCTAAGGCGGTGGTGTTCCGCGAAACCCTGCCCCGCACGGCGTACGGGAAGGTGCGGAAAGCGGAGCTACGAAAAGAATTTGAGGCCTCGCGGGGAGCGGCAGGGAGCCCGAGGCGGCAAAACTAAGGGATTCGCAATCGCCGGCTGCCGGCCGGCGCCACAGGGAGGAAAGATGAAGCGTATATATCTGGCCGCATATGAGCAATCGAAGTTCGGCAAGCTGATGGACATGACCGTGCCTCAAATTGTTTCGAACGCCATCGAGGGCGTTTGCCGCAAAGTTAACGCGCCCGCCTCGGTGCTGGATGTGGGCTCGATCGGCGCGGCGTGCAACTTTACCCTCAACGAGCAGGGGCTGCTCGCGGGATTAATGGCCGCCGTCCCGGGAATGGAAGGGAAGCCGCTGGAGGCCGTCGAGAACGCCTGCGCCTCGGGCGGGCAGGCGGTGCTTTCGGTGATCCAGAAGTTGCAGTTGGGCATGGGCGAGTTGGGCGTCGCCGTCGGTTACGAAAAAATGCGCGATGACCAGGGCAAGATGGACGGCAAGCTGGTGGGCAAGGTGCTGGGATACTTTTCCTTCCCCGCCGAGCGCGAGGGCAAGACGTTCGTTTTCCCCCACATCTTTGCCGAGGTGATGGCCGAATACATGAAGGCGCACGGCGTGAGCGAGGAGCAGTTGGCCCAGATCGCCGTCCAGGAGTATGCCAACGCCAAGTACAACTCCTGCGCGCAGATGAGCAAGGTGCAGATCACCCTCGAGCAGGCGATGAAGATCGAGGGCATCAACCGCTACGTGGTTGAGGGACTGCCGCTGAAGACCTATGACTGCTCGCAGATTACCGACGGCTTTGCGGCCGTTATTGTGGCTACCGAAGAGGGGTTGAAGAAACTGGGGCGCAAGAAGGAAGATTGCGTCGAGATCGCCGGCTGGGGGCAGGCCACCGACCCACTGCGCAAGCAGGGACGCGACGTGCTGCGGCCCGCCGGCGCCTACCGCGCTATGAACACGGCCTACGCGATGGCGGGTGTGAAAGCCGCCGACGTCAACGTGGCCGAAGTGCATGACTGCTTCACGGTCATGGGCGCCATCGGCACGGAAGTCATCGGCAAGGCTCAGCCTGGCAAAGGCGCCGCTTATTGGTGCGACGGCAAGGCTGCGCCGGGCGGTGAGTGCGCCATCAATACCTCGGGCGGTTTGATCGCCAAGGGGCATCCGGTGGGCGCCACGGGAGTGGCCATGATCGGCTGGGCGGCCATGCAACTGCTCCACCAGGCGCCGGCGGAAGTGCAGGTCAAGAACCCGCGTGCCGCCGCCACCTTCAACATCGGTGGGCCCATCTGCGCCAGCGTCTGCACGGTGCTCAAGGCGGCCTAAGGGTGTTTGTCCGTAGCCGTGTCCTTGAGGGCAGCACGGTAGCGCCGGATGTGGCTGCGCATGCAGCGGACAACCCGGCGCTGCCGCTTCGCCGCGCTTTGAATCGTTGAAAAAATCTAAAGAATGGAGCCGGCGAAGGGAATCGAACCCCCGACCTACGGTTTACGAAACCGTTGCTCTACCGACTGAGCTACGCCGGCCTGCGGAGACGAAAATGCTCACCCGGATACTTCAGCACGATCGCTGAGGGCCGGGTGAGCATTCTCAGAGAGGAGAATAGAGGGCGGACGCGCTCCGCCGCATCTAAACCCGCAGCGAGCATAGAAAATCGACATGGCGATGTCAAGGGAATTTTCTTAATCTTTTTCCACAGCCTATCGTATTGTAAATACAAGGCTTAAATTGACATCGAGAGAGAGCTTTTTCCGCCTCAAGAAAGGCCTCAAAAGCGCCTGTTTTGCCCCCTTCCCGCGCCCGTAAGTAATTGGCGTTGAGTAATTTAATCTACTGAAGGTTGAGCCTGATGATGGTTGCCTCATCGGGTTGGCCGAAGGCCGTTTGCGGGAACCACTTCATCGCTATTCTCTTGGAAATAAAGAAGATAATTCCTCCCCCGGTGGCGAACCCGGCGAGAATGAAGGTCAGAAACAAGTTGGCGAGTACCAGCCGCACAACCTGGATATAGATCGATTCGTCGCCAGGGTACGGCCTGTCCCAAGACACTTGTTCGGAGCTTTTCAATCCACTCAGCAGTTTTGTCGCGACCTTAGGCGAGCGGGCGTCGAGAACCAGAATCACGAACGATCCGGTCTGCTTCCCGAAGGTTCCGGCACCGCTGGCGGGGTTGAGCGATAGCCCCTTCTCCATGCCCGCGTATTGCAGCCTGGCGATCTGCGGGGTGGGATAGGTGATAGTCAGGACACGCAGCCGCTCGCCGCCCCGCGAGAAAGACCCCATGCGCACTTCGGCTCCCATCCGGAATCCCAGTAGCTGAGTAGGGAAGGAGGGCAAAGCGCGCTGCGCTGCCGCCTCGCCCAGCAGATATTTTTCGGTTCCGGGGATCAGACCTTTGAAGGGCAGAGGGGCGGGCATCGA
This sequence comes from Terriglobia bacterium, assembly GCA_046704985.1. Taxonomy (GTDB): domain Bacteria; phylum Acidobacteriota; class Terriglobia; order UBA7540; family UBA7540; genus JBJKQV01. The sequence goes on along the minus strand of JBJKQV010000317.1, from coordinate 9,586 downwards.
CTTGAGCTCGCTGGAGGAAGGGCCCGGGCCGCCCACCAGGGTGATGAGTTCACGCAAGGCTCCGAGCGAGAAGGCAAAGGGCCGCTCCGGCGCCGTGCCGCCGCCGGTGGGCTTGAGCGGAGGCTGCACGATGCGGATGAAGCGGTTGCCGCGCACCATCAGGACGCTCGCCGGTCCCAGCCGCGTGAGCGGCAAGTCGTGAAGCGACGTCATCCTTCCGGTGTCGTAAAGGGTCATCAGGCCGTAAGCTGACGAGGGGTCGGCAGCCTGCTCGATGAGGGCGTCGGCGTGCTCGTCTTCCGGGTAGAGGGTATAGGACCGCAACTCAACCTCGCGCACGCCGTATTCGGCCTCCACGGCGGGGTCGGCGCCCCAGGCGGCTAGGGACTTGAGCGGGATCTTTTGAGATTTTTCGTAGCGCCAGGAACTGGTGGTGGCGAGTGGGATGACAGTAGTCTGCTGCGCCCACGCTGGCACGCACACGGCGAGCAAGAGTCCACCCAGCCACAGGCGCTTGGCGAGACTGACGGCCATCGGCTACTAGGATACCAGAATTCGCGGCGTGCGGAGGCGCGCAGAGGGCTCAGGGGGCGGCGGGGGTCTTGCCGCGCTGGGCGACACGGATGCCACCCAGGGTGGCCATGTAGCGCGCCACACCCTTTTCCAGGGCCTCGGCGATCTTCTCGCGGAAGGAGCCGCGGCGCAATAGGCGCTCGTCGTGGGGATTGGAGAGGAAGGAAATCTCGCAGAGGATGGAAGGCATATTGGCGCCGATGAGGACCACGAAGGGAGCCTTCTTGACGCCGCGATTGCGCTGCGCGTCCCCGTCCTTATCGAGCTGGGTGACCATGGCGTGCTGAACGTCGAGCGCGAACTCGCGCGATTCGTCCACCTTCTCGGTGAGGGCGATTTTCTGGATGAGGCTGCGCAGCTCGTGCACGGACTCCTGGGAGGTGGCGTTCTCACGCGCCGCCACCTGCAAGGCGTGCGGGTCGGTGGTGAAGTTCAGGTAGTAGGTCTCGATGCCGCGCGCGTGGTGGTCGTGGCTGGCGTTGGCGTGGATGGAGATGAACAGGTCGGCGTCTTTCTCGTTGGCGATGGCCGTGCGCTCTTCCAGGGGGATAAAGACGTCGCTCGAGCGCGTCAGGATGACGTCGCTGCCCGTGTCTTTCCTCAGCAGCCGGGCCAGGCGCTTGGAGACGTCCAGCACTACGTTTTTCTCTTCCAAGCCGGTGGGGCCGATGGTGCCCGTGTCGTGGCCGCCGTGGCCCGGGTCGATCACGATCTTGCGGATCTTCAGCCCCACGGCGCGGGTGAGCGTGCGCGCCCCGTCGGCGGTGGGCTTGGCGGGAATGACCTCGAGGGGCGGCTGCCCGGCTCGGGCGCTCTTGGGGGCGGCAGCGCTTTCCCCCGCCTTGCCCTTGGATTCCTTGCTCAGCGGTTTCGATTCGGCGGGGGGCGGCGCCGCCTTGGCGACCTCTGCCTTGGAAGTGCTCTCGGGCCCGTGCACGTCCACCACCAGGCGGAAAGGATTGGGCAGCGAAAAGACGAAGTAGTTCTCCACCTTCTGCACGTCCAGAACCACGCGCGTCACATCGGGTTTGAACTGCCCCACCCGCACGTTGCGCAGGAATCCGGCTCCGACGGGGAACTGCTGGCCCGCCAGGGCGTGGCTGAGGTGGGTGCCTGGAAGGTCCAGGACGATGCGGTCGGGATGGGAAAGGCGCATGGTCTCGAACTTGGCTTCGCCGGTGAGGGCGATGACGATGCGCGTGTAGTGCGGCCCTACCCAGTCCCGAATCGCCGTCACCACGGGCACCTGGCCGGGAGCGTTGTCTTCCGTGGTGATGCCGGTGACGGCGGCGGTGCGGGAGCGTTCCTCGATCAGATGCTCGACGGCGGCGAGTTGCTCCTTGCCCTGCGCGGTCTCGGGCGAGCGCGGGTGGGCCTTGAGGAAATCCTCATAGGCCCCGCGGGCCTTGGCGGGATCGTCCAGGTCTTTCAGGTAGATTTCGCCGACAGTCAGCATCCCCCGCCGCGACACGCCGGCATAGGGATATTCCTTGGCCAGGAATTGATAGGCCTGGATGGCGTCCTGGAAGTAGCGCGGCCGGGAAAAGACTTGGCCCATCTCGCGGTAGAGCTCGGCAATGTCGCCGAGCGCTACGGGGGTCTTGCCGTAGCCGGGGTCAAGGCGGTAGACGGCGTGGAAGGCCAGGATGAGAACCTTGTACTCGGAACTGTGCCGGTCCTTGGCCGGTTTGGCCTCCAGGCGCTCGCGCATGCTCACCGCTTTGGCGTAAACCTCCTCGGCGCGCGCGCGGCGCGAAGCGGCCAGGGCAGGCGAAAGAGAGAGAGAGAGGCCCGGGAAGGCAACCAGCAGAAGGACTAGGATGTTAAAAAGACGTCGGCGGCTCAAATTCGGTCGTTTCCTCTTTGAGTCCCCTCCAACTCCATTGGGCACCGCGGGCGGCCGTAGGTTCCTACAGGTCGCTGCCGTCGGTGAAGTGCACCACTCCGGAAGCATCCACGTACCGGTAGATGGTCACGTGCGGCTGAGAGGGGGAGGAGCCGGCGTCCGGGCTGAGTTCACCCGGGCCGTCGTACAAGCTTCGGACCTTGCGGACGTAGTTGACCGTTTCCGGAATGTCCGGCACACCGCCCTGGCGCAGAACGGAGTGCTCTCCCGCATTGTAAGCCGCCAGCGAAAGGTTGACGTTTCCTTTAAACAGATTCAGCAGGTATTTCAGGTAATTGACCCCGCCCTCGATGTTCTGGCGGGGATTGAAGGGATTGCTCACCCCGAACCGCTCGGCAGTTGCGGGGATGAGCTGCATTAGGCCCATGGCCCCTTTCGACGATACGGCGTTGGGGTCGTAGTCGGATTCCACCTGAATGATGGCGCGGACGAGCTTGGGGTCCACCTTATAGCGCTTTGCAGTGTGATTGACCAGACGGTTGATTTCAGGCGGTGGGGTGACGACCCTGGAGGTGCGGCGGCGCGCCGGGGAAGGGGACTCGCCGCTGTTGACATAAACGAGGTGGCCGCGGCTGTCGCGGACGGCGGCAATTTGCTCGGCGTGGACCGACGGTACCGCCGGCCCCCATCCCGCCAGAGTGACCGCGCCAGCAACCATCAGCAGATGTGTCAAACTGCGCATGAAGCTCCGCGCCGCCGGGGCGGCGCAAGGATTCTTCCCCTCGCTGTCCAAATCGGTCGCTTGCCGGGCGGATGAGCCTTTCTCCGCCCCTGCCGCTTGCCGCTGTCTGGCGCTTTCCTCAGGGCAAGCGCTCGCGAAGTCTGCCGGCTCCGCAACGCCCAAAATTATACCACCGCGTCTGCGCACGTCCAAGCAACAATCGCGCTGAAATGTGCGCTGCCGCGGGAGCTTTCAAGTCGCTGCCGCAACGCGCCGATAAGCGCAAAGGGAGGTGCGGATTGGCCTGTATCCATGCGCCTTCCGGTGGCTCTTGACTCCGCTCGCGGCGCGGGATATGTTGTCCGGCTTGAAGCTGCCGGGCAACCATACAAGAGGCTTATAGCACGCAGAAAATTTGCTTATGGAGGATTCATGAGCGCCAAGGACGTATTGGAGTTTGCCAAGACCCACGACGTGAAAATCGTGGACGTTCGCTTTACCGACCTGCCGGGACTCTGGCACCACGTCTCTTTTCCCATCCACCAACTCGACGCGTCGTCCTTCGAAGACGGTTTCGGAATGGACGGTTCGAGCATTCGCGGGTGGGCGGCCATTCACGAGAGCGACATGCTGCTGGTTCCCGATCCGGCCTGGTACATGCTCGACCCCTTCACCGACGTTCCCACGCTGGTGATGATCGGCGACATCGTGGATCCCACCACCAAGCAGCACTACCTGAAAGATCCGCGCCACGTGGCCAAGAAGGCGGAGAATTATCTCGCCTTCACGGGCCTCGGCGACACCGCCTATTTCGGCTCCGAGGCCGAGTTCTTCATCTTCGACAACGTGCGCTTTGACCAGGCGCAACAGCACGGCTACTACTTCATCGACGCCGAGGAAGGGCGCTGGAATTCCGGGCGCGAGCACGACAACCTCGGCTACCGCCCGCGCTACAAGGAAGGCTATTTCCCCGTCCCGCCCACCGACCACTACCAGAACCTGCGCTCCGAAATGGTGCTGACCATGGAGAAGGCGGGTCTGGAGGTGGAGTGCCACCACCACGAGGTGGCCACCGGCGGGCAAGCGGAAATCGACCAGCGCTTCAACCCCCTGCTCAAGGCTGCCGATTGGATGATGATTTACAAATACATCGTCCGCAACGTCGCGCAGCAGTACGGCAAGACGGTCACCTTCATGCCCAAGCCGCTCTTCCAGGACAACGGCACGGGCATGCACACCCACCAGAGCCTCTGGAAAGACGGCAAGCCGCTTTTCGCCGGCGACAAGTACGCGGGCTTGAGCCAGATGGGGCTCTGGTATATCGGCGGTCTGCTGCGGCACGCTCCGGCGGTGGTGGCCTTTGCCGCCCCCACCACCAACTCTTACAAGCGCCTGGTGCCGGGCTTCGAGGCGCCCGTGAACCTGGCGTACTCGCGCCGCAACCGCTCCGCCGCCTGCCGCATTCCCATGTATTCCGCCAGCCCCAAGGCCAAGCGCGTGGAGTTCCGCCCGCCCGATCCCTCCTGCAATCCCTACCTGGCCTTCGCGGCCATGATGATGGCGGGACTGGACGGCGTGGAAAACAAGATCGACCCCGGCGAGCCCCTCGACAAGGATATTTACGATCTGGGTCCCGAGGATCTGAAGAAGGTTCCTTCGCTTCCCGCGTCGCTCGAAGAGTCTTTGAAGGCGCTCGAGAGCGATCACGACTTCCTGCTCAAGGGCGACGTCTTCTCCGAAGAGCTCATCGAAACCTGGATCGATTACAAGATGAAGAACGAGGTCCAGGCGGTGCGCCAGCGTCCGCACCCGTACGAGTTCGCGCTTTACTACGACATTTAGGGCGCCGTGGCGACTGACGACTGATTTGCCTGGGGGCGGACCTTCCGGTCCGCCCCTCTCTTTTCGCCCTGGCGCCATCGGCGCGCTGCGTGCCAGCCCACGCGCTAAGGTATAATCCCTGCCATGCGGCGCGAGTTTTCAGCCATCCCTTTCCTCGACCCCGCCAAGGCGGAGCACAACCTGGCGCGGCTGGAGAAGCATCTGGCGCCCACGCTGATCCCGCCCCTGGCTTCGCTCCTGGCTCCTTCGCCCGACCCGGACGGGGCGCTCAACCAGCTGGAGCGCTACGCCCAGGAAGCTCCGGCCGAGGTACTGGGTGAGCTTTCGCGATATCCCGCGGCGCTTTCGTACCTGGTAGCGATTTTCGGCCACAGCGAGGCGCTGGCGGAAATCCTGCTCGCCGATCCCGGCTTTGTGGTGCAGTTCGCGCGCGACCGCAAGTTCGCACGGCTGAAGTCCAAGGAGGAACTACTCCAGGACTTCGCACGCTTCTCGACCACGCGTCCCGACCCCTGGCTCTCGGCGCAGCTGGCGCGGTTCAAGCGCCGCAACTACCTGCGCATCATGCTCAAGGACGTGCTCGGCCTCGCGACCCTGGGTGAAACCACCCTGGAACTTTCGGCGCTGGCCGACGTGACGCTCGAAAACGCCCTCATCTTCTGCCGCCAGGAGCTCGAGAAGCGCTACGGCCATCCGCAGTACCGCGACGCGCAGGGGCGCATCGCGCGCAGCGCCTTCAGCATCGTCTCGCTCGGCAAGCTGGGCGGCAACGAGCTCAACTACAGCTCCGACATCGACCTGCTCTATCTCTACTCGCGCGACGGCGAGACCTCCGGCGGCAGCGAGCGCGATTCGGTGATCAGCAACAAGGAATTTTTCGTGCGCCTCGCCCACGCCATCACCCGCACTATCACTCAGGTAACGCCGCAGGGCGACGTCTTCCGCGTGGACCTGCGACTGCGCCCGGAGGGCGAGCAAGGCGACCTGGCGATCTCGCTCGACTCGGCGGCGGAATATTACGAGCGCCGGGCGCGCGACTGGGAATTGCAGATGCTCATCAAGGCGCGCCATTCGGCGGGCGAACCGCGGCTGACGCGGAGCTTTTTGCGCCGCGTAGAGCCGCGCATTTACGCTCATCCCGGCGACTTTGCGGCCGTGGAGAGCGTCCTGAAGGCGCGCGACAGGATCTCGCGCAAACTGCGGCAGAGCCGCCGCGAGGGGGTGGACGTCAAGCTCCACCCGGGCGGCATCCGCGACATCGAGTTCCTTACTCAGTGCCAGCAGCGCCTGCACGGCGGGCGCGACCCCTGGGTACGCTCCGGCGGCACGCTCTTTGCCCTCCGTAAGCTCAACGACAAGGGCTGGCTTTCCGACGCCGACTTTGCCGCCCTCACTTCCGCCTACGAGTTTTTCCGCAAACTCGAGCACCGCATCCAGCTGGAGATGAGCAAGCAGACGCACCGCCTGCCGGCGGCGGGCGAGGGGCTCGACCGCCTGGCGCGCCGCATGGGCTTTACCGCCGAGCGCCGACCCGGTGCGGCCCGGTCCCGTCCGGAACCGGGCGCAGCGCTTCAGGCCGCCACGCTGAAGCGCTTCGCAGGCGTGGAGGAGATCTACCACCGCCTGTTGCGGCCGCCCGAAGGCGCCCAGGCCGCCGCACCCTTCCGCCTGGAATCGCTGACCGCTCTGAGCGAGCAGCGCGTGCGAACCTTCGCCTCCGTCCTGGAATTGCTCGACGCGCACGCGCCGGAGCTTGCCGCGGCGCTGCGCCAGGCGGATTTCCCCCAGCGGGCGGGGAAGAACGTGACCAAGTTTCTGGCTGCGCTCTTGGGATCGCCCGAGCGTTTCCGCGCCGCGCGCGAGGACCCGGAAGGCCTGCGTCGCGCCGCCGAGGTGGTGGGTTGGAGCGCGCCGCTGGGCGAATGGCTGACGCGCCATCCGGAAGAAATCGCCCGCCTCGGTTCCGGGGAAGCGGCTCGTGCTCCCGCCGCGGCGCCCTTGGATCTGAAAGGCGAGCCCGGTTTGACGGCCGCACCCTTTCCCTGGGCAGTTGAAGACGCGCGGCCCTACCGCGAAAAGCTGGGGCTGCTGCGCCGCGAAGCGCGTGGGCAGACGCTGACTCTGGGCGCGCGCGACCTGTTGGCGTTCGACTCGATCTTTGCCGCCCTGTCGCGCTGGTCGCGGATGGCGGGGTGCGCGGTTGAGAGCGGCCGCGCTATGGCCGCGCAGTCGCTCGGCATGGCGCCCCAGTCCGAAGCGCTGCCCTTCGTGGTTCTGGCGCTCGGACGCCGACCTGGTTTTCCTGGTCTCCGACGACGTGGCGCCGGAAGAGGTTCCCGCCTGGACGCGCCTGGCGGCGAAGACTATTGAAGTGCTTTCCAGCTACACGCGCGACGGGACGGTGCTGGCGGTGGACACGCGCTTGCGCCCGCGCGGGCAGGAAGGCGAGCTGGTGGTGAGGGAAGAGGCCTTGCTCGCCTACCTGGCGGAGTCCGCGCAGGTTTGGGAAGGGCTGACGTACCTGAAGGCTTTGCCGCTGGCCGGCAACCCCGAGCTGGGACGGCAGGCCGTGGAGCGCTTGCGCGCCGTGTGTGCCCAGCGCTTTCCTTCCCATCCCGATCTGGAGGGTGAGCTGCACCGCATGCGCCGGCGGCTGGAGCGCGAAGTGCTCGTGCCGCCTTCCAACCCCAAGACCGCGCCCGGCGGGTATTACGACGTAGACTACGCGCTCGCTTACTTGCGCCTGCGGCACGGCGTGGACTGCCCGGCGGGCGCCAACACGGCGGAGCAGACCGCGGCGCTTCAGACGGCGGGCGCGCTCAGCGCCGAGGACGCCCAAACCCTTTCCGGCGGCGCGGCTTTTCTGCGCGCCGTCGACCACGCCATCCGTCTGGTGACGGGCAAACCCGCCGAGGGCTTGCCCGAACACGTCGGCCACGCGGAAGCCGTCGAGCGGTTGGCGCGCCGTTGGGGAGTGGTGGGGGAAGACGAAGCGCTGGCCGAGCGATTGCGCGAAACGCAGCGGCAAGTCCGCTATGCCTATCGCCGCCTGGTGGGTTCCGAATAGACCTTGGCGCGCGCGGCTGCATTGATTTCGCGCCGCCAGGGGTGCTATCGTGGATTATCGGGCAACCCGCGATCACTCGCCTTGCTCGGAATGCGCGGACAGGGGCGACCCGACACGCCCGCCCAGCGCCGTCGCCGCGCGATCATCAGAAATCTCTGGCAAGGTGGTGAGCTATGACCAACAAGCAGGACTCATTCGGTGCGCGCGCCGCGCTGGAAACGGCGGCCGGCCGCGCCACCATTTATCGCCTCGACCGGCTGGAAAAGGCCGGCCTCGGCCAGGTCTCGCGCCTGCCTTTTTCCATCAAGGTGCTGCTGGAAGCGGTGCTGCGCAACTGCGACGGGGAACTGATCAAGCCCGACGACGTGAAGGCGCTGGCGGCCTGGAAGGCGTCCTCGCCCGAGCCCAAGGAAGTGCCCTTCCGTCCGGCGCGCGTGATTCTTCAGGATTTTACCGGCGTGCCCGCGGTGGTGGACCTGGCGGCTTTGCGCTCGGCGATGCACCGCCTGGGCGGCGACCCCAAGCGCATCAACCCCCTGGTGCCCGTTGACCTGGTGATTGACCATTCCGTGCAGGTGGACGTTTTCGGCAGCGCCGCGGCACTCGAGCGCAACGCCGAGATCGAGTTCCAGCGCAATCGCGAGCGCTACGAATTCCTGCGCTGGGGCCAGAAGGCTTTCGATAATTTTCAGGTTGTCCCGCCTGCGACGGGCATCGTGCACCAGGTGAACCTCGAGTATCTCGCCAAGGTCGTGCAAGCGCGCCAGCAGGACGGCGAGACGCTGATTTATCCCGATACGCTGGTGGGCACCGACTCGCACACCACCATGATCAACGGCCTGGGGGTGCTGGGTTGGGGCGTGGGCGGCATCGAGGCCGAGGCCGCCATGCTCGGCCAGCCCTACTACTTCATCACTCCCAAGGTGGTGGGCTTCAAGCTCAAGGGGCGTCTGCGCGAGGGCGTCACGGCCACCGACCTGGTGCTGACCATCGTCGAGATTCTGCGCAAGCACGGCGTGGTGGACAAGTTCGTGGAGTATTACGGCGAGGGTCTGGCGCAGATGGCGCTGGCCGACCGCGCCACGGTCGCCAACATGTCGCCCGAGTACGGCGCCACCATGGGCTTTTTCCCCGTCGACGACGAAACCCTCCGCTACCTCCGCCAGACCGGACGCAGCGACGAGGAAGTGGACCGCGTCGAGCGCTACACCAAAGAGCAGGGACTGTTCCGCACCGCTTCGACCCCCGATCCCGTCTTCAGCGAGCACGAAGAGCTGGATTTGGGAAGCATCGAGCCCAGCCTGGCGGGCCCCAAGCGCCCGCAGGACCGCATTCCGCTCAAGGAGATGAAAAGCGCCTTCCAGCACACGCTGACGGCGCCCGTCAAGGAGCGCGGCTTTGGACTGAAGAGCGACGAAACCGGCCGCTCGGTCCAGATCGGATTCAATGGTTCCAGCGCCACGCTTTCCCACGGCTCGGTGGTGATTGCGGCGATAACTTCCTGCACCAACACCTCGAACCCGTCGGTGATGTTGGG
>JBJKQV010000316.1:0-4697 GCA_046704985.1 Terriglobia bacterium | reverse complement strand
GCTTGCGGTAGGCTTCCGACAGCCGCGCCAGCATCTCGGGGGAGATGGTGGCGTCTTCGCCGAAGACTAGTGAGGCCGCCCAGAGGCGCAGCACCTCGGCGCCGTGCGTCTTGATGACCTCGTTGGGGTCAATGACGTTGCCGAGCGACTTGGACATGGCGCGGCCTTCGCCATCCAGCACCCACCCGTGGGTCAGCACCTGGCGGTAAGGCGCGGCGTCGTGGCTGCACAGCGCCACCAGCAGCGAGCTGTGAAACCAGCCGCGGTACTGGTCGCCGGCTTCCAGGTAGACGTCGGAAGGCCAGGGCAAATCGGGGCGATGCCCGAGCGCCGCGGCGTGGCTGGAGCCGGAATCGAACCAGACATCGAGAATATCCATCTCCTTGCGGAAATCCGCGCCGCCGCAGTGCGGGCACTTGGTTCCCGGCGGAAGCAGCTCCTCGACGGGGTGCGTGTACCACGCGTCGGCGCCTTCGGTGCGGAAAAGCTCCACCGCGCGGCGTCCCAGGCTGGCGTCCATCAGCGGCTTGCGGCACGCCGTGCAATGGAAGGCCGTAATCGGCACGCCCCAGACGCGCTGGCGCGACAGGCACCAGTCGGGGCGCGTGGCGATCATGTTGGAGATGCGCTCTTCGCCCCACTCGGGCAGCCACTTTACTTTCTTGATCGCGTCCAGCGCCCGCTGGCGCAGCTCGCGGTGGTCGATGCGCACGAACCACTGCTCGCTGGCGCGGAAAATCACCGGGCTGTGGCAGCGCCAGCAATGGGGATAGGAGTGGGTGAGGAATCCCGCCGGCCCCACCAGCCGGTCGCGGCTGCGCAACAGCTCGATGATGGGCTCGTTGGCCTTGAAAACCGTCAGGCCCTTGTAATCCTTCAAGCCTTCCGTCAGCTCGCCCGCTTCCCCCACCGGACAATAGATCTCGATACCGTACTTGGTTCCCGTCTCAAAGTCCTCGCGGCCGTGGCCGGGAGCGGTGTGCACGGCCCCCGTGCCGTCTTCGGCGGTAACGTAATCGGCCAGCACTCCCGGCACCTGGCGGTCGAGAAACGGGTGCTGCATCTTCAGCCCTTCGAGCTGCGCGCCGCGCAAACGCGCCAGGACCTGCGGCGCCTTCAAGCCCGTCTCGTGCAAGGCCGGGTCCTTGCGCCGGCTCTCGATCAGGTAAGCGTCGCCGTCGCCGTCCGCAACCGCCAGGTACTCGAAGCCGGGATGGAAGGCCACGGCCATGCTGGCGGGAAGGGTCCAAGGCGTGGTCGTCCAGATGATCACCCAAAGTTTGCGTCCCGCCAGGGCGGGGTCGAGCGTCGCGGGGTCGGTCAGCACTTCGTAGCGCACGTAGATGGAGCGGCTGCGGTGTTCGGCGTATTCCATTTCCGCCTCGGCCAGAGCCGTCTTGCAGGTGATGCACCAGTAGACGGGCTTCAGGCCGCGGTAAACGTAGCCCTCGTCGAGGAACTTGAGAAACAACTCGGCGATCAGCGACTCATAGCCGGGGTCCATAGTGAGATAAGGCTTCTCCCACTCGCCGAAAACTCCCAGGCGTCGGAAATCCTGGCGCTGCAAGTCCACAAACTTCTGCGCGTAGCGGCGGCAGGCCCGACGAATCTCCACAGCGCTCATCTTGCCTTTGCGCGCCCCCAATTCCTTGTCCACGTTGATCTCGATGGGCAGCCCGTGGCAATCCCAGCCCGGCAGGTAGGGCGCGTTGAAGCCCGTCAGGGTCCGGGACTTGACGATCAGGTCCTTCAGAATCTTGTTGAGCGCCGTGCCCAGGTGGATGCGGCCGTTGGCGTAGGGGGGTCCGTCGTGCAGGATGAACAGCGGCGCCTCGCGGCGCGCTTCACGGATGCGACCGTATAAGTTCTCCTTTTCCCACTGCGCCAGCCGCCGCGGCTCGCGGTGGGGCAGATCGGCTTTCATGGGGAAACTGGTCTTGGGCAGGTTGAGGGTACTTTTCAGGTCCAAAGCCTTCTGCATGAATCCTCCGGCGGGATTTAAACGTCCATTATAGAGAGAAATGGCGAGGGGTGTCCAGTTGCGGGGCCGCGGGGCACGGTGATTTGTGAGGCCGCGGCGCTTGCGCTCAAAGTGAGGGATGTATGGTATACTTGCAGGGGTGTGGGTTGGAGTGCAGCGAGCAGAGACTTTTCATACTTCAGGCAACTTCCCCCTATCCCTGTTCATCCCTGTGGTAAGGCGAATTTCGGGCCGCCTGTTGACCGCGTAGTGCAGTCAGGACTGATGTATGGCATCGGGTGAAGAGCAAGTCGAAAAAGGGACCGCCCGCGGCACGGCGGCGGCGAACCGTCTCAAGAACGCCGCCTTCCGCCCGACAACGCTGGATGAGCCCTTCTTCCTGGTGTCGCTCATCCGGCAAATTCGCGAGCGGCGCCACGAGCCCAAGATCACCGTACCCAAAGAGTACTACCGGGGCGAGGCCACGCTGCCCATCACCGAGATGCGCCCCTGGTACCGGGACTTGCGGAACCTATACCGCACGGTGGTGGAGAAGCCCACCGCGCCGGCCATTCCCCTCACCTCCAAGCCCGTCGCCGTGCCCGACCTGTGGCGCGACTACCGGCAGCAGCCGGCTTCCTGGGTCAACTCGGTGCTGGTACACGCGGTGGCCATCCTGGCCCTGGTGCTGCCCTTTCTGATCAGCGGTATGTTGCCGCAGAAGAAGACCTCGCAGGTGGAGATCGTCGACCTCTCACCGATTTCCCTGCCCGGCAACGCGCTGCGCACGGGCGGCGGCGGAGGCGGCGGTGACCGTACCCCCACCCCTGCTTCGCAAGGCAAGGCGCCCAAGTTCGATTGGAAGCAGTTCACGCCCCCGTTGGCCAAAATCGAGAACGAGCATCCCAAGCTGCCCATGCCGGCTACCCTGCTGGGGCCGCCGCAGATGAAACTTCCGCAGATGCAAGCCAGCCTGAACTTCGGCGACCCGCAGGGCGTCCCTGGGCCGCCCTCGAACGGCCCCGGCTTCGGCGGCGGAATCGGCTCCGGGGAGGGGACCGGCATCGGATCGGGTAAGGGCGGAGGTTTGGGACCCGGCGAGGGCGGCGGCTTCGGCGGCGGAGTGTTCAGCGTGGGCGGCAACGTCACCGCCCCGGTGCCCATCTACCGGCCTGACCCGCCTTACTCGGAAGCGGCGCGCAAGGCCAAGTACCAGGGGCAGGTGGTGCTCTCCATCATCGTCGACGCGCAAGGCCACGTCCGCGACGTGCACGTAGTCAAGCCCCTGGGGCTGGGACTGGATGAGAAGGCCGTGGAGACCGTCAAGATCTGGAAGTTCAAACCGGCGATGCGCAACGGCACGCCGGTGCCCGTGCGCGTCCTGGTGGAAGTCACCTTCCGGCTATTCTGACCGTCCGGCGCGTACGCGCCGCTTGACAAGCCTGCCGTCCCCAAGTTTATTCTAGATGTCCGGTGATTCTGGGAGGTCGTCTAACGGTAGGACTGCAGACTCTGGATCTGCCTATCGGGGTTCGAATCCCTGCCTCCCAGCCAACCCAAGCTTGACGCTATCCCTTACTTAGACCTTTGCAAGCTCCCCGCGGCCCTTCGGCTCCGCTCAGGATTTCAGCAGGAGGCTCGCGCTTCGCTCACGCCTCCTCAGCGCCTCAAGTTCGAATCCCTGCCTCCCAGCCAACCTAGCCTGGTGCGTCACGAACTGTCCCGTCATCCCGCAAGCTTGTGCCGGAGGGGTGTCGCAACACGGGCTAAAGCCAACCATGGTCCGGGCGACGACGCCCCTAGCGGTCGAGCACCAAGCGGCGGCAGCGCGGGCAAACGCATACCGAAACAAAGACCACCTGGCCCTCGCGGTCACGCGCTTGGGCAAGGCGATGCTCCATCCTCCGGCCGCAGCACAGGCTTTCATTTCTGCCTTCGGTGCCGGACTCCCGCAGCGGAATCTGCCGGCTCTCGTGCCGGAAATCTCTCAAACGGTCAAGATCCACATGAGCACACATGGTTCCGCCTTTCGCGACTGATGCAGAATTTCCCTGCTCGCGCCGCCAGGAACCGGGCTCTGCACCCAAGCCCCGGCGACGCTGGGTCTTTAAAGTTGAGGCGCCAAGCCTTCATGCACCGGAGCCCATCTCACCTTGCATTTTCCGGTACTCCTTTTGCCACTCCTTCATGGCTTGCTCCATCTCGCGGGCCTGTTGGCGTACCTGCGCGGCTTCGGGATTATCCTTTTGCAGCTCCGCGTCGATTTGGCGGAATTGCGTATTCACTCTTTCACGAAGCCGATCCATGTTCTCAACACGGTTTTGCATCGCCGTCTTCTGCTCCGAAGAGAGACCGCTCATGAGTTGTTCGTGCTCCTGCTGGATGGTTTCGAGATGCTGGCGCAGTTGGTTGCGGTGTTCCCGCGCCTGGTCGGCGTCGAATCCCGAGCCGCCCGCCGCGCGCGCCATTTTGCGAGCCTGGCTGCGAACCTGTTTGGCCGCCCGATCACAGGTGCGGATGCGCTCACGCTGCTCACTGCTGGCGCGGATACGGTCCCGGTCCTGCTCGCGGTCTGTCGCGCCCAGGCGATCACGGCCCTGCTGGAGCGTGCCTTGTCCCGAACGGGGTTGTGCCTGGCCCGTCGAAGGCTTTTGGCCCTGTGTCCCACCGGACTGGCCGCTCCCTGTCCGCGTCTGGGCCGTCAGAGCTACCGTGCAGAACGCCACAACCATTGCCG
>JBJKQV010000315.1:0-4240 GCA_046704985.1 Terriglobia bacterium | reverse complement strand
GTCTACGTTCTGATGAAGATGGTGCTGGCGGTGGGGGCGGCCATGATGATCGCTATGGCCGACGTGGTGGCGCTGTTGATCCTGCTGATCCCGGCAGCGATTGTGGGCGTGGTGGTTTTCCTTGTCTCCGGGCACCTGGGCCTGACCTGGACGCCCTGGACGGTGGGCTTGGCGGTCCTGGCCGGCGTAGTTTTGCTGGTGGGGCTGTTCTTCGTCCTGGCGGCGATTTCTTCGCCCCCGATGGTCTTCTTTCAGGCTTACGCGCTGCACTTCCTGGGCGACCGCTACGGCCCGTTGGGAGCGGAGCTGGCGGCGCAGCGGCCGCCTCCTCCCTCTCCTTCCGCTTCTTCGCCTCCCGCTCCTTTGCCCGCACCCGCCACTTAGCGCGCCGCGCCGGACTGCGGACATACTCTCCCTTGACGCCTTTCGGATTTTTCCATAGAGTTGACCCTTCAGTTTCTCGATTGGGGTTGTGATTGGGGTAAAGACCCTCCCGAGGGGGGAAGGAGCAGAGGCCTCGTGTCATCCCGTACCGTGCAAAGATTGATTCTATTTTTCGCTCTTCTCGTCTGGGCGTTCCCCGCCGGAGCTTTTACGCCGGTGGCCGCCCGCCACGGCATGGTGGTTTCTTCCGAATCGCAGGCCAGCGAGATCGGCCTCGAAATTCTCCGCCAGGGCGGTAACGCCGTGGACGCCGCGGTGGCGGTGGGGTTCGCGCTCGAAGTCACTTATCCGCAGGCAGGCAATATCGGCGGCGGGGGATTCATGCTCATCCACTTGGCTTCCGGCCGCTCGGTGGTGGTGGACTACCGCGAGGAAGCTCCCGGCGCTGCCACTCACAACATGTATCTGGACGCGCAGGGCAATCTGATTCC
Source organism: Terriglobia bacterium (assembly GCA_046704985.1). Taxonomy (GTDB): domain Bacteria; phylum Acidobacteriota; class Terriglobia; order UBA7540; family UBA7540; genus JBJKQV01. The sequence continues at coordinate 3,365 of JBJKQV010000315.1, read as the reverse complement.
CAAGGCGAGCATCGTGGGCGCGCGCGCGGTGGGCGTGCCCGGAACGGTGGCGGGCCTGGCGCTGGCGGAGCAGAAATACGGCAAGCTGGGTTTGAGCCGCGTGATGCAGCCGGCCATCCAACTGGCGGAGAAAGGTTTCCCGGTCAGCTACGCCTTCAGCCACCACCTGAAGCGCTCCCAGGAATACCTCTCGGAGTTTCAGGAAACGCGCCAAACCTATCTGCGCGACGGGAAGCCCTACGAGCCGGGAGAGATCTTCCGCCAGCCGGAGCTGGCGCACACGCTGCGCCTGATCGCCCGGCAAGGCCCCCAGGCTTTCTATCGCGGTCCCATCGCGGCGCAGATTGCGGCCACCATGAAGAAGTACGGCGGCCTGATCAACCTCCAGGACCTGAAGCACTATCAGGCCAAGTTGCGCGAGCCGCTGGTGGGGCATTTCCGCGGCTATACGATCCTGACCACCCCGCCGCCCAGCTCGGGGGGCGTGGTGCTCATCGAGATGCTCAACACCCTGGCGCCGCTCGACCTCGGCACGCCCGACTCCTACCACTCCATTCACCTGATCGCCGAGGCGATGCGCCGCGCCTATGCCGACCGCGCCGCCTATCTGGGCGACACGGATTTTGTCAAAGTCCCCATCGCCCGCCTGACCAGCCGCGCCTACGCCGCCAAGCTGCGCATGGAAATCTTGAACGAGAAGCCGGAAGCCCCCGTGGCCCCCGGCTTGGGCCCTTATCCGCCCGAATCGGCCGACACCACCCACTTCTCGGTCGTGGACGCGGAGGGCAACGCCGTCTCCAACACCTATACGCTGAACGCCTGGTACGGTTCCGGGGTGACGGTAGGCGGCGCGGGCTTCCTCCTCAACGACGAGATGGACGACTTCGCCTCCAAGCCCGGCTCGCCCAACATGTTCGGCTTGGTGCAGAGCGAAGCCAACTCCATCGCTCCCTATAAGCGGCCCCTCTCTTCCATGACGCCGACTATGGTGCTGGGGCCGGTCGAAGAAAGTGGGGAGCTGGGAGTCGGGAGTAAGGAGTTGGGGGAAAAGACCCCCAACCCCCAGTCCCCAGCCTCCAGCCCCCAACTGCAGGTGCGTCTGGTTCTGGGCTCGCCGGGTGGCGGGACAATCATCAACACCGTGTTGCAGGTGACCCTGAATGTCCTCGCGTACAAGATGGACGTGCTGCGGGCAGTGCTGGCGCCGCGCTTCCACGACCAATGGAAGCCCGACCGGCTATTCGTGGAGCGCTGGGGATTTTCCTCCGACACCTTGCAGAAGCTGCGCCAGGCGGGCTATGCCCTGGACTTTGTCCCCAGCCTGGGCGAGTGCGAAGCGATTGCCGTAGACCCGCGGACGGGCTGGCGCTTCGGCGCCGCGGACCCGCGCGGCTACGGAAAGGCGGTCGGCTACTGATGGAATACGCCCTTTCCACGCACTACTTCGTCGGTGAGCGCCTGAGCGGCCACCTTCTGGACAAGATCCGGAACGCCGGCTTCAATACCATCGAGATCTTCGCCGCCCGCCAGCACCTCGATTATCACGACCCCAATCACGTCGGCGACGTGGCGCAGTGGTTCAAGGACCACGACCTCGGGCTGCGCTCCCTGCACGCGCCCCTATACGCCGATTTCGACTGGGGCCGCTCGGGCGGCGCGCCCCTGTCCATCACCTACACCGAGCGCCGCAAGCGCATCGCCTCCATGGAGGAGATCAAGCGCGCCATCGAGGTCGCCGAGCGCCTGCCCTTCCAGTACCTGATCCTTCACCTGGGCCTCCCCGAGGAGGAGTACTCGATCGAAAAGCTCGACGCCGCCTTCACCTCGCTCGAGCACCTGCGCATCTTCGCCAAGGAACGCGGCGCGCAGATCCTGTTAGAGAATATTCCCAACCAGCTCACCACCCCCGAGCGCCTGCTGCAATTCATCGAGTACACTCGCCTGAGCGATTTAAAGTTCTGCTTCGACACCGGGCACGCCCACCTGGGCGGCGGCGTGCACCCGGCGTTCGAGCTTCTCAAAGAACGTATCGCCTCCACCCACCTGCACGACAACCGCGGCGAGAAAGACGACCACCTGCTGCCCTTCCAGGGCCAGATCGACTGGGCCCGCACCATGCGCGATTTCCGCAGCGTGGAAGATGGGCAGTTTCCGCTGCTGTTCGAGCTGCGCAACTACGGCCCCAAGGCCCCCGGTCTCGCCCAATTGCGCGACGTGATGGCGCGCCTGGAAGCGATCGAATAAGGAGTTTACGCTTTGCCCCCTACCGTCGAGATTCGCCACATCGCGCGCTTCGCGGGCCAGCAAGTCCGCCTGCAGGGCTGGCTCTATAACCTCCGCAGCAGCGGCAAGATCCTGTTCCCGATCTTCCGCGACGGCACGGGGATGATTCAGGGTGTGGTGGTGAAGAAGGCCGTGGCGCCGGAAGTCTTCGAGCGCGTGCGCAGCCTCACCCAGGAATCGTCGCTGCGCGTCACCGGGCAAGTGCGCGCCGACGAGCGCGCCCCGGGCGGCTTCGAGTTGGACGTCTCGGACCTGGAAATCGTCCAGCTCGTCCCCGCCGAGCGTCCCTATCCCATCACCCCCAAAGAGCACGGCATCGAGTTCCTGATGGACCACCGTCACCTGTGGCTGCGCTCCTCCCACCAGCGAGCCATCCTGGGCGTGCGCCACGAGATCATCCGCGCCTGCCACGACTACCTCGACGACGACGGCTTTCTGCTCGTTGATGCCCCCATCTTCACGCCCGCGGCCTGCGAGGGCACCACCACGCTGTTCGAGGTCGGCTACTTCGACGACAAGGCCTATCTCACCCAGTCCGGGCAGCTCTACAACGAAGCCGCGGCCATGGCGGTGGGCAAGACCTACTGCTTCGGCCCCACCTTCCGCGCCGAAAAATCCAAGACCCGGCGCCACCTCACCGAGTTCTGGATGATCGAGCCCGAGGTCGCCTTCGCCCACCTCGATGACGCCATGGCGCTTGCCGAAGGGCTGATCGCCCGCGTCGTCGAGCGCGTGCTGGAGCGCTGCCGCGCGGAGCTTCAGACCCTGGAGCGCGACGTCTCGAAGCTCGAGAAGATCGTCCCGCCTTTTCCCCGCCTCGCCTACGACGACGCGGTCAAGATTTTGCAGGAGAAGGGAAGCGAGATCCGCTGGGGCGGGGACTTTGGCGGCACCGACGAAACGCTGCTCTCCGAGGGCTTCGACAAGCCCGTGCTCGTGCACCGCTACCCGGCGCAGGTGAAGGCGTTCTACATGGCCCCCGACTCCGAGCGCCCGGAAGTGGCCCTGTGCGTGGACGTGCTGGCGCCGGAAGGCTACGGCGAAATCGTGGGCGGCGGCGAGCGCCTGGCCGACGAGAAGCT
>JBJKQV010000314.1:0-3020 GCA_046704985.1 Terriglobia bacterium | reverse complement strand
CTGCGTGACCATCTCGATCATCAAGGTGGTGGGCACCACGTCGCCGCCCGTGAACTGACCCTCCAGCGTGCCCTCGTTGGCGGTGAAGGTCTTGGTGCCCACAATGCGTTTGCCGGGCTCGAATTCCAGCACCCGGTCGACGAGCAGAAACGGATAGCGGTGGGGAATGATGCGCTGGATGGCGGATTGGAATAATGGATCCATAGATTTAGCGGATCAACGAAGCAAGGATTCGCTCACAGGAGCGACGGATCAATGCCCCCGGCCTGAGGCGCGGGCTCAACCTTTTTGCGCGCCGGCCGGGGCTTGGGGCGCTCCGCCGGGGGCGGCTCGGGACGTGCTTCGGGAAGGGGCATCTTGAACTCGCTCGGCGGCGCTCCCGCCAGGTGATCGCGCAGCCGCTGGCGCGAGCCGTCGAAAAAGTTGTCCACCAGCCGGCCCACGGCGTGCTCGCGCACCGCTTCCTCGGCGACTGCGGAGGAGTAAACGTGGGCGCGGCCGCGTTTGTGCCGCTGCGCCACCCCCTTGCGCGCCAGCCGGTCCATCACCGTCAGCACGGTCGTGTAGGCGAGAGGCCGCGTGGGCATCAGGCGCGCCCGGATCTCTTCCACCGTGGCCTCTCCCAAGGCCCACAGCGCCTTCATGCACTGGAGCTCCAGGGCCGGCAGGTCGAAAAGGTTGTTGCGGCTCTTTCGCGGCATCGGAAGAACGGGAATCGGGAGTCGGGAGTCGCGAGTCGGAACCGGCCGGGGGTTCCTCTCGACTCCCGACTCCCTACTCCCGACTCCCCTCCTTTGATTCCGGCTTCAGCAGTTCGCGTCCCAAGGCTCGATTGCGGCTGGTGAAGTCGCCTTCGCGGTCGCGGTCGGCGGCGTACTGGGCGCGCATGCTGGCCAGCTTGGAATCGAGGTCGTCCAGGTAGTGGACCACCAGCGCCTCGGGAAACAGGGGCTCCTTGGGCGAGCCGAACTCCAGCTTGCCGTGGTGGGCCAGGATGATGTGCTCGAGGCGGTCCTTGAGCCCGGGCGGAAAATCTTCCAGGGTGCGCATCTTTTCGTGGAGGATTTCCAAGGCGATGGTGATGTGGCCGAGCATTTGTCCGCGCGTGGTGTAGCGGAAGCCGCGCCGGAAATCGAGCTCTTCGGTCTTGCCCAAGTCGTGCAGCACCAGCCCGGCCAGTATCAGGTCGCGGTCGAGCCAGGGATAATGGTCGGCAACGGCGTCGCCCAGCTCGATGAGCGAGAGGACGTGCTCGACGAGCCCTCCCAGGTAGGCGTGATGGTAGGAGGTGGCGGCGGGCGCCTGGCGGAACTTCTCGGCCCGCTCCGGATCTTCGGCAACCGCCAGCAGCAGGCGGCGCAGCGGGCCCTCGTCCATGCGCCGCAGGCGCTCCAGCATCCGGGCGTACATCTCCGCCGGGTCGGCTTCCGAGCGCGGGAAGTAGTCGCCCAGGTCGTACTCGTAGGGCGCGCAACGGGTGATGTGGCGGATCTTGATCTGCGGCGTACCGCGATAGGACTCCACCTGCCCGGCCACCCGCACCACGTCGTCCACTTCGAAGTCGGAAGGATAGCGCTCGCAGTCCCAGAGCTTGGCCTTGATGGCGCCCGAGGCGTCGCGCAACTGCACGTCCAGGTACGCCGAGCCCGACTGCGCGGTCTTCTTCTCCTTGGACTGGACGAGGAAAGTGGAATCGACGGGATGGTCGGGGGTGAGTTGAGCGACAAAACTCTGTTTCATCGTTCACTCTGCGCCAGGGCGGGAGTGGTAGCGCCCGTGTCGTTGAACCCCGGCGCGATGCGAATGAAGCTCTCTTCGCGCAATTTCGTCAGGTAGGCGCGCAGAGCGGGCTGCATTTTCTGGTTGTAGAGCATTCCCTCGATGCGCTGCTCGACGTCGTCGAAGGAGGCGAGACCGGCCTGGGTGCGTTGCAGGACCTTCAGGATCATGTCGCCGTACTGGGTGGAGATGATGCCCGTGGTGTCGCCGACCTCGACCTTGGAGACCGCATCCGCCAGCGCCGGGGCCAGCGCCCCCTTCTTGAAGAACCCGATGTCGCCGCCGTTCGAGGAGCTGGCGTCGTCGGAGTATTGCTCCACCACGTCGTCCCAGCGCGCGCCGTTCTTCAGCTTGTCGAGGGCCTCCTGGGCGCGCTTGCGGGCTTCTTCGGGAGAGCGGTTGGAGGTCGAGACCAGCAGCTCGGCCAGGTGCACGCCGGCGGGGAAGTCAAACTGCTGCTTGTGCTCGTTGTAATATTTGCGGGCGTCCTCGCGCGAGATGATGATGCGCGAGCCCACCTCCTGCCCGATCACCTGCTGCATCAGCAGGTTGCGCCGGATGTTGTCCTGGAAATCTTCCCAGAGCATGCCTTCTTTCTCGACTTCCTTCTCCAAATCGGCCTGCGTGGCCAAGTGCATGCTGCGGCGGATCTGGTCGAGGCGCTTCACCAGGTCGGTCTCCACGCTGATGTCCAGGTCCTTGGCCTTTTGCACCATCAATTCCTGGTCAATCAGGTCGCGCAGCAGGTTCTTGCTCTGATCCTTGTATTCGGCCTGGAGCTGGTCGCCTGAGTATTTCTGCGAGAGCTCGGCGCGCAGCTTGCCTTCCTCGCGCTGGTACTGCCAGTTGGTGATGATGGAATTGTTGATGCGGGCGATGATGCGTCCCACCAGCTTGCGCACGGCAAAGGCGGGCTGCGCCGACCCCGCGGTGATCAGCAGCGCCGCTACTCCCGCCAGCAGGCGATTCTTCCAGGTCATAACCCTCTTCCCCGACTTTCCGCGCAGGCGGGCGCCCATGCCGCCGGCCGCGCCGCGTGCGTCCTTCCCATCTTAATTCGCCGGGCGGAGTTCCCGCAAGGCGTTTGCGATCTCGCCGGGCAGGGCGCGGTCGGGGGCCGCCAGGCGGAAGCGCAGCGTGCCGTCGGGGCGGAACTGCGCGCCCCGCCGCCCGCGCACGAAGCTCTTGAGCTGCCCCGGGTCGACCGGGGCCTGTTCGTGGAAGCGCACCCACACCTGCTC
>JBJKQV010000313.1:0-3369 GCA_046704985.1 Terriglobia bacterium | reverse complement strand
CCGCCGACCCAAGGCTCGCAAGCCGGCCCGCAAGAAGCCGGCCCGCAAGAAGCCCGCGCGTAAAAAGCCCGCGCGTAAAAAGCCCGCCCGCAAGAAGCCGGTGGCTCGCAAGAAGCGGCGGCGCTAGGCGAAGACGGTTCCTGCAGGGGCCACGTGCGCCCTGGAACTAAGACCGCCCCCGAAAGGGGGCGGTGTGCCTGGGGCGCCTGAGCCGCCCCGGGACGCGCGGGGCGAGCCTGCGGGGGTGCATGCGCGACGCCGAAAATCCCCTTCGTAACCCTCAGCCTGATCCGCGCGCGGTGGCGAGCGTGCAAGCGGTGGAGTTCGTCCGCCGCATGCGCGGCGCCTCCCAACCCTGCCTGCTGCGCGCCGACGACGGCGGGTATTACGTCGTCAAATTTCAGAACAACCCCCAGCACCCGCGCATCCTCGCCAATGAGATGCTGGCCGGCCGCCTGGCGATCTTGCTAGGCCTGCCGGTGCGTGAGCCGGCGTTTGTCGACGTCCCGCCGCAGCTGATCGCCGGCAACCCCCCCATGGAAATCGAGATCGGCAACCACCGCGCCCCCTGCGCCCACGGGGTGCAGTTCGGCTCCCTCTATCCGGGCGTGCCGGGCGAGGCGCTGATCCTGGATTTTCTGCCCGACCGGCTGCTGCGCCGCATCCCCAATCTGGCTGAGGTTTTCGTCGGCGCCATGGTCTTTGACAAGTGGACCTGCAACTGCGACGGGCGGCAGATGATTTTCACCCGTCCCGGCGGTGAAGAAGACGCTCCTTACCGGCCCTGGATGATTGACCAGGGATTCTGTTTCAACGACGGGGAATGGAATTTTCCCGACAGCCCCGTGCGCTCGACTTATCCCCGGCGCTTGGTTTACGAAAGCGTGCAGGGCTTCCACTCCTTCGAGCCTTTCCTTTCCCGGGTGGAAAACCTGGAGGCGGAGGAGATCGAGATGTGCGCGCAGGGCATTCCCGCCGCCTGGTGCGGCGAGACGCCGGAGGACCTGGGTCGCCTCACCGAGCGCCTCTTCCAGCGCCGCCGCCGCGTGCGCCAGGCGCTGGTGGACGCCAAGAACGGAGATTTGCGGCCTTTTCCCAATTGGACCTAGCCGGCCCGCGCCGGCAAGCCGGATGGTTGCTTGATGGTCAAGAGCCCGCCACTTCGCGAATGCGCTTACTTCCTGGTCCAGTACGTTCCCGACCTGGTGCGGGGGGAGTTTGTGAACATCGGGCTGCTCCTGCACAGCTCTCAGGAGCAGTACCTGGGCTGCCTGTTCACCGACGATTACCGGCGCATCAAGCGCTTTCACCCTCGGGCCGATCTGGAGCTGCTGCGCGAGCTGCAACAGGACTTCGAGCAGCAGATTGACGAGCACGGCGAGGACTTGGACGGCTATCTGCGTTCCCTCGAGGGCTCGCTCTCCAACCTCATCCAACTGGCGCCGGCGCGCACCTGCCTGCTGCGCGACCCGGCGGGCGAGCTGCGCGAGCTCTTTGCGCGCTACGTGGGCGGACGCTCGGAAGCCGCCCCGCCCGAAGACACCCGCTTGCGCATCAAGCAGCGCCTGACCAGCGCCCTGGTGGGCGCCGGGGCGTGGGAAAAACTCGAGAAGCGCGTGGCCGCAGCCGCCTGGACGCATCCCGGCGACCCCTTCAGTTTCGATTACGGCTACCGGCCGCGCGAAGTGGCCGGCAAGCCCAACGGCCACGTGAAGTTCATTCACGCGCTGTCGCTTCACCGCGACAGCGAGCTGGCCAAGGTGCTGGTCTATACCCTCGAGCACGTGCGCCGGCGGGAGCCCGCCGAGTTGACGGCGGTCGTCGAGGGTCTGGCCGCGCAGGGCGACGAGCCCGCCGCGCTCTGCCAGAACATTCTTCAGGAAGGCAAGATCGCCCTTCAGCCTCTGGCCGGTGTTCGGGAATTCGCCCAGTCGGTGCGCAGTGAGTTGGTGGTTTGAGGCCGCCGCCCGCCCACAGGTTCACAGTTGACAGTTCAGAGTCCAGAAGCGGAAGAGCCGACGCGTGTGCGCCCTTCGCACCGGAAACTGAGAACTGAAGACTGAAAACTCTGTGGCCGAATCGTGGTTTGTTAAGATGAGAGCCGTGAGCCTTAGAGTCAACGTCGATTGCTACTTCGGGTACAAGGCCGACGAGCGGCCGCGGCGCTTTACGCTCGGCGCGGCGGCGCCTGAGGCTCCGCCCCGGCGAACCTACGAAGTCACCGAAGTCCTCGACCAGTGGTACGGCCCCGGGTACCAGTGCTTCAAAGTCCGCGCCGACGACACCAACCTCTACATCCTCCGCCACGATCAGACCGAAGACACCTGGACGCTGGAAGCATTCCGTAGTGAGGGGGATAGGAAGGGAAAGGGCTAAGGGCTTAAGGTTAAGAGTTGAGAGTTGACAGTTAAAAGTGCAGAGTCGAATGGCAAGCGCCAAACGTGCGGGTCCTTGGGCAGGTTTTACTCTCAACTCCTAACTCTGATCAACCTTCGACTTTCAACTTCCTACATCACCGGCTCGTCCCAGTTCTCGAGCAGCGATTTGATTTTGGCCATGAACTGGTCGGCGACCGCGCCGTCGATGATGCGGTGGTCGAACGAAAGCGCCAGGTAAGCCATGGCGCGGATGGCGATGGCGTCGTTGCGCACCACCGGACGCTTTTCGATGGTGCCCACGCCCAGGATGGCCACCTGCGGCTGGGGGATGATGGGCGTGCCGAAGAGGCTTCCGAAGACGCCGGGGTTGGTGATAGTAAAGGTTCCGTGCTCGACGTCGTCCACGCTCAGGCGCTTGGAGCGCGCGCGCTCCGCCAGGTCCTGCACGGCGCGCGCCACGCCCAGAAAATTCTTCTCGTCGGCGTGCTTGATGACCGGCACGATGAGCCCGGTCTCGAGCGCCACCGCTACGCCGATATTCACGTCGCGCTTGTAGACGATGTTCGTGCCGTCCACCGAGGAATTGAAGATGGGAAATTCCTTGATGGCTTCCACGGTCGCGCGCACGAAGAAGGGTGTGTAGGTGAGCTTCAGCCCGTTGCGGCGCTCGAATTCCGCCGCCTGCTGGGCGCGCAGATCGAAAACCCGCGTCAGCTCGACCTCGAAAACCGTCGAAACGTGCGCGGAGGTGCGGCGGCTGGCCACCATGTGCTCGGCAATCTGGCGGCGCATGGGGGTCATGGCAACCACGTTCGTATCGCCGGTGAAAACCATGCGCGGGGCTGTGGGCGCCTTTCGTGCCGCGGGAGTCTGGCGCGGCGGCGGCGCCACGGCCCCCGCCGGGCGTCCCTGGGCGAGATAAGCCTGGATATCCTTCTTGCTGACGCGGCCGCCCAGCCCGGTGCCCGGCACCTGATTCAGGTCCACACGG
>JBJKQV010000312.1:0-6526 GCA_046704985.1 Terriglobia bacterium | reverse complement strand
CCAGCATACGGTCGCGCTTGCGGTCGGCGGGGCGCGACTCCTGGAAATAGGAGCGCACGCGGTGGCGCAGCGAGAGGGCTTTGCCCACGTAGATGGGCCGCCCCGCGCCGTCCTTGAAGATGTAGACGCCGGGCTGCGCGGGCAAGCCCTCGGCCCGGGATTTCAGCGAGTCCTCCACGACAGCCACATTATCGCCCGGGAACGGCACGGAGGGCAAAAGAGGGGTGGTTAGCGGGCAAGACGGCCGGAGAGCGCCGAGGGATCAACCCCGGCCAGCTCAGGTCCGCCGTTCTCTCTGTCCGTACCGGATCACACGTCCAGGCCGATGGAGCGCATCAGGCCGAGCGCGTTGCTGGTCTGCACCACGCCCGGCGACAGTTTGTAATCAAAACGCAGCCGCCCGTTTTCCAGGCGATCGGAAAAATGGAAATTCGCGGCGCGCGCTCCCGGCTGCTCGGCCATGCGCGCAAGCGCCAGGTCGTGCGTGGTAATCATTCCGATAGCGCCGTGTTCCACCAGATTCCTGGCCAGCCCTTCCGCGCCAATTCGCCGGTCGTGCGAGTTCGTTCCGCTCAACAGCTCGTCCAGCAGGAACATCACAGGCACGGGGCCGGCGGTCATTTCACTAATCAGCCGCAAGCGGGTGATCTCCGCGTAGAAGCGCGAGACTCCACCCTGCAGCGAATCGAGCACGCAGATGGAGGCCGCGACCGCCAGCGGCGACAGGCGCAGCCGCCGGGCGCGCACCGGCGCCCCGCACTGCGCCAGCACCGCGTTGACGCCCACCGCGCGCACCAGGGTGCTCTTCCCGGCCATGTTCGGACCGCTGATGATGAGCAGGCGCAATTCGCGCCCCATGGTGACGTCGTTCCGCACGGCTTGGGTTTCCGCGATCAACGGATGCCCCAGGCCTTCGGCCTGAAACCATGCGTCCTCGGGCGAAGCGAACTCGGGGAACACGTCCTCGGGATGCTCGTAGGCGTAACCCGCCAGAGCGCAAAGGGCTTCCATCTCGCCCAGTGAAGACAGCCAACCGCGGATTGCCGCGCCGAAATTGGCGCGCCAGGCCTCGATGGCGAAAGAAAATTGCAACGTCCAAAACACGAACGGATCGAGCGCGGCCACCACCATGCTTCGCCGCTGTTCCAGATAGTCCACCAGCCGCCCCAGGCGGGCGATGGCACGCGAGGCGAGCATGCCTCCCGACTTGAGCGCGGCCTGCAACTCGGCAAGTTTTGCCGCCGAAAAATTCTCGCGCTCCATCCGTTCGAGGACCACGGCGAGCACGGCCAAGTCGGGCGCCACCGCTTCCGCCGAGGGTCTGGCGGGCCGCGCGGCGCCGGGCGTGGCGCGGACGCCCGCGTCCGGAGCGATTTGTTGCAAGCGTTCCCTGAACCGCCAGTAAAAGAACAGATTCACGGCGCTGGAGAGCAACGCCGCCTCCCACCAGCCCCAGCCGAACCAAGCCGCGATGCTCAGCAGCCAGGCGCCCGCTAACACAAAAGCGATGGAGCGCGCCGCGCCACGTTTCAGAATCGGGTCGGCTTCGGCCCAGGCGGCCAGCGCCTCCGGGCGCACTTGGGAACGAACGTCTTCCCCATGAACCGCCAGATCCTCGCGCAGCCCCAGCCGGAGCCTCAGGTCGTTCACCGCGGCGTGCCGCCTACCGATCTCTTCCACGGGCGCCGCAGCCAGCAGCCAGCGCGCCAGGGCCTCTTCGCCGGCCCGCGTCCTTGCCGTCGAAAGCAGCTCGAAAAGGGATCCCTTTCCAAACAAGTCCAGATCGCGCGCGTAAGGATGTGCCGAGTCCAGAAACTGCGCGCCGGTTTCGCCTCCACCCATCCAGCGATTCTCGATCCGCGCCAGCGCACGATCGTAATAAGCCACGCTGCGGTCCCGGTGCTTGCGCCGGCGCATCACGCGCCCGTGCAAGGTTTCGGAAATGACGATTCCCACCCCCGGAACCAGCACCCACCAGGCGGAGATCCACCTCCAGCCCAACGCTCCTGCCACCGCGAGCACGATCAGGGCGGCGAGCGCCAGGCTGACCCAACCCAGTGTCCTGTGGCGCCGGTCGAGCTCGCGACGCGACGCGCGCAAAGATTCCAGCCGCGCGGCGTATTCGGCCGCGGGATCCTTCTGCGATGCTGAGGGTTTCGCCCTGGTCATTTCGCGGGCGCTCGATGGCAAGTCCCCTCCAACGAGGAGCTTAAGGTGCTTCGACTGCGGCTAAGCCGGCCAGTTTCGGCCCGCCAATCCTGTGCCGGCCTCCCCGCAGCGCAGTATACACCCCAGCACCTTGACCCTCTCCGCAATCTTGCGGATTAGCCTCTGACCAATGGCACGCGGCGGGCACATTCGGTTCCCTGCCTCCGGGCTGGCGATGCCGCTCTACAAGCTCTCGGCAAAGGAACCGCGACTTTGCCGCCCCGGCCGAGCCAATCCCGGCAGATTCCGCTTGACGGCGCGCCAGGGGGCAGGCCGCGCCCCCGGCAAACGGACAGCTTCCCAAGCGCGGAAGCCGTCAGCCGACGTTGAGGGAGACTTTTAGAAGAACGACCAATCGGTCGTGAAAGCGACCGAATTGCCGCGCAGGGGGCCGAGAATCTGTGCGGTGTTGTAGTACGTGTAGGCGACGCCCAGCGTGAGGTGGTCGTTCACCTTCAGGGTGAAGTGGGGCGAAACGGTGGAAGAGCGCGTCAGCGGGCCGCCGTGGTTGGTCTGCTGCAAGCCCACGCCGCCGTAAATGTCGTACCCGACCGGTCCCGCAAGCTTTCCGTAGATCCGCCCGGTGAGCATCTGGTTTTGGTAGAACGCGGGATTGAAGAAGCCCAGGAAGAAGTCCCGGGTGCGCCCCGCGTAGCCGTAAAGGGTGCCGTGATACCCGAGGTCGAAGGAGAAGCGCGGACTGCGGACCACGCCTTGAGTGAAGATGATATCGCCGCCGTGTCCCCAATCGTGGCGGATGCCGGTCGTCTGGATCACCGTGCCGCCCAGGCACTGATGGCTGGTGGCTCCCACATAGACCTCAATGGGCGTCGGCGAGACGCACGGCGAGCTGAGCGCCTGCACCACCAGGGTGGGATTGGGCATGCTGTAGCCCACTTCCGAGTCGGTATAGAGCTGCGAATAGAAGAAGTCCAGGTTCAGGGTGGTGCGGGAGGTGAAATTGAAGTTCAGTCCGCCGCGATACTGACGCTCGGTCAGCCGCCGCTTGTTGGAGTAAGGCGTGGCATAGAAAAGCGCCGGTTGCTGGACCCAGTCGAGGTCCAGGCTGACCTTATTGGAAGATGTCGAGATGGTGATGCCCGCCATGCCCCGGGGCTTGAACTCGTCGGTGCTGACGGTTTCGGGGTAGATCCCCAGCTGCTGCAGAGTGGAGGAGCCGAAGGTGGCGGAGATGGTATTCAGGTTGCCGTCCAGGAAAGGCGAGCGTTCGACGGTCGACGGCCCGTAGCGCGCCAGACCCGCCCCGCCCCGCAGGCTCACGTTCTTGGAAACCCGCCACATTTGCCGAAAGAGGAACTGGTAGGGCGCCACGGCGCCGGTTAGAGGGCTGGGAATCTGGTTGTTCTGCGCGTCGCGGATGGGCAGGGGAGGAATCTGCGCCGGCAGCGAGGTAAAGCTGAGGAACGAAGACCAGTGGGCCGCCGGCGAGAAGCCGATGGTGGCGGTGTAAGTCTGCATTCTCAGGTCTTCGTTGGGAAGCCCGCCGACCGTGCGGCCGGGCAGAAACGCGATGCCGCCTGTGGTGGCCTCGCTGGAGGGGCCGATCTCACGCGTGTAGCCGGCGGAGGTGTGCAGGGTCACCGCCGACTCCTGGCGCAGCCGCAGGTCCAGGCTGACGGCGTCGGGGTTGCCGGGACTGAGCTTTTCGGCTTGGCGAACGTACTCCTTCGACTTGCCGCGGTGCCCCATGGCGTGCTCGATGTTGGCGAGCAGCAGCACGGCGTCGAAGTTCTTGGGATTCTGCGCCACCACCGCCGAAGCGTCGGCGTGCGCCTCCGGGAGCTTGCCCTGGTAATACTCCATGCGCGCCCGCGCCTGCAGGGCCACGGCGTTGTGCGGGTCCTGCTGGAGGATCCGGCCGAAGTACTTCATGGCCGCCTGATTCTTTCCCTGGCGCTGGTCGAGCTGGGCCAGAGCGAGCAGCGCTTCCTGGTTCTTGGGATCATTCTTGAGCACTTCCTCAAACGCCGTTCGCGCCGCCGCGTCATTCCCAGTGCGCATCTCCAGGCGCGCCACCTGCAGCCGGTAGTCGAGGTTGGAAGGATTCTTGGCCAGCAGCTGCCGGAAGACGGGCAGCGCCTCAGCGGGCTGATTGTTCCAGAGATAGACGGTTGCCAAGTGGTCCATCGCCGTCTGATCGTCGGGGTGCTGGGTGAGAACCTGCTTGTAGAGCTCGATGGCGGGCTGATACTGATGGTTTAGGCTGAGCAGGCGGGCCAACTCCATCTGCGCGGATTGGTCGTCGGGGGCTTTGGCGAGCACCTGGCGGTAATCGCGGATGGCGGCCTCGGACTGATTTGCTTGCGCCTCGTTGTAGGCCAGACCGCGCAGCGCGTTCAGGTCGTCGGGATAGCGGGCCAGGCGGGCACGGTAGAAGGCGATGAAATCCTGGGGGGAAGCTCCCGACGCTGGGCGGAGCGCCGCCCAGTGGGCGGCTTCTTTGGCAGCGGCAATATCCTTCAGCGCCTCGGTATTCTGCGCGTCGCTGGGACGCTCGTTGGTCAGCTTCTTGAAGATGCCCTCGGCCTCGTCGTACTTCTTGGTCCAGTAAAGGACGAAGGCCTTGCCTTGCAGGGCATCGTAATTGGTCGGCGCCTTTTCGAGCACTTCGTTGTAGCGGAGCAGCGCCTCGGGGTAGTTGCCGGAAGTAGAGAGCATCTGCGCCAAGCCCAGGCGGGCGTCCAGGCTGCCGGGGTTCTGCTTGAGCAGAGTGCGAAAGGTCGCCGTCGCGTCGGCGGTGCGGTTGGAGCGCAGTTGCGCCTGCCCGAGCTCAAAGCGCACGTCCTGGGCGTTGGGCCGTGCCTTCAGGTAAAGCTCAAAGCGCGCGATTGCTTCCGGGTACTGCTGGCAAATAGCCAGGGCGCGCGCCAGGGAAAGTTCCATGGCCAAGTCGTGGGGGTCGATATCCAGAGCGCGGCGCGCGAAGCCGATGCCTTCCGCGCAGCGTTCGGGGCTGGAGGTATAACCCACCAGGGCGCGCAGGGCGTCCAGATCCTTGGGATTCTTGGCCAGGCGCTCGCGGTAGTAGGCTTCCAGCCTCACCACGTTGCCGGTGCGGCGCGCCTCGGCGAGCTTCTTCTGTTGCTGGGCCGCTTCCGCCGCCTCCAGGCCCCGCGCCACTTCGCTGTCAGAGGGAAAACGCCGGTGCAGCGACGCAAACAGCGGCTCGGCTTCTGCCGGGCGGCCCATCCACAGCAACACGAAGGCCTTGCCCGACTGCGCCTCGCCGTTCGAGGGGTTGGCGTGCAGCACGCGATTATAAAGCTCCAGGCTCTGCTCGTACTCCGACTGCCAGGAGAGCACGCGCGCCATGCCCACCAGGGCGGGCGCGTAATTGGGGCTGGAGTTCAGCGCCACGCGGTACTGCTCCAGGGCCCGGGAATAGTCTTTGGCCAGGGCGTAGACGTCCGCCAGCCTGACGCGCGCCGCCAGGTCTCCCGGCCGGCGCTGCAAGTAAGCGTCATAGGCGGTCTCCGCCTGGTGGGCATTGCCCGCCTGCTCGTAGGCCTCGGCGGCCGACCTCCACGTCTCGGGAGGAGATCCGGGAGTTTCCGCCATGTTGCGCAGGATGCTGGCGGCCTCTGCCGGGCGCTTCAGACCCATCAGGCAGATAGCCAGCCTTTCACCCACCTCCGTGGAACGCGGATTGACCTTGAAGGCGCGCTGATAATATTTCGCCGCCTCCGCGTAGCCGCGCCGTCCTTCGACAAAGTAGCAATAGGCGGTGTTCTTGAGGACATCGAAATTGTCGGGAAACGAAGGGAGCACCTGCAAGTAGTACTTCAGCGCGCCCTCGTAGTCACCCTGCGCGAAGAGCGCCTGCGCGCCCTGGAGAAGCTGCATGGTGGTGACCTGGCGCGAGGGGTGGGTGGAGGGCGTCTGCGCGGCCGCCGTCATCGGCAGTCCGGCCAGCACCGCCGCCAAGGCCAGAGTGGCGCCCGCCCGAGCAAGTGCCCTCGCGCCGGCCGGGATTAAGCTATTGTTGTTTCGTCCTCGCATAGAAATCCGTCGTCGCTTCCCTTCCTATCCGCCCGCAAACGGATATGGCAATCCAGGCCGCCGCCCGGCGCCTAAGGTGCTTCGGCCTGGGCGAGCAGGTGGCGGGTTTCGGGGTTCTGCGGATCGAGCTTCAACGCCCGGCGGAAAGCCTGCGCCGCGGCCTGCTTGTCCTGGACGTTGAGGTAGGCCAAGCCCTGGCCCACCCAGGCGCTTTCATCCCCGGGGAAACGCCGCAGAACCTCGTCGAATTTCCGCTGCGCCATCACCGGCTGGTTGTTGCGCAGGTCGCAGTAACCCA
>JBJKQV010000311.1:0-4288 GCA_046704985.1 Terriglobia bacterium | reverse complement strand
CGGATGGTAGCCGAGGCGCACCCCCGGCAGGTTGGGAACGCCCTGGTTCTGCAAAGCGCGGCGGGGAAGTTTGTGGCCCGCCGAGCCCGTGTAGCTGACTTCCATCGCGGTGTGCGGCGCCAGCTGGTGGGCGAGCGAAAGGCTCCACTCGTAGACGTAGCCGTTGCGGATGTTGGGCGGCGATGAAACGGCCGCCGGCGCCTGGTTGCCCAGTTGGTAGGCGAGCGCGTAGGTGAGAATCGGCGGCGCGTAGGACTGCCCGCAGGCGCCGGGACCGTAGAAGCGGCAGGTGTCCAGTCCGAACAGCGATTCGCTGATCGGCGGGCTGAGCCGGGTTTCGGCGGTGTAGTCGAGCTCGCCCAGGGAGTTGAAAATCCCGAACCCGCCGCGAAGCGAAGAGGTTCCGCGGCCTGTCAGGTCGTAGGCAAACCCGAAGCGCGGCGCCCAGCCGGCGTAGTCGGGGCGAATCAGCGACGCGGGCAGTCCCGCCTGCTGCGAGGTGAGAAATTGCAGGCCGTAGTCCTGGCTCAGGGTCTGGACGAGCGGGGCGTTGACGAGCGCGGCGGCTTGGCCGTAATCGTTGCGCACGATGTAGCGCGCCGCGTCGGTGGGGTCGAGAATCGCTCCGCGCCCGTCGGTGTTGAGCGGGGGCGTGTAGAACTCCTCGCGCAGCCCGTAGGTGAGCGTCAGCCGGCGCGTGGCGTGGAACTCGTCGGAAAAATAGGCGCCCAGATAGTTCAGCCGGTCGTTGCCGCCCGAATTGCCCGCCTGCGCGAAAGAGAGGAACGGCCGCCCGAGCAGAAAATCCGAAAACGCCGTGCCCGAAACCGAAGGCGCATCGCTGAACGTGAACACGCCTTGCCCGAAATCCTCGACCAGATAGAAAAGGCGCAGGCGGCGGAAGTCGGCGCCGAATTTGAAGGTGTGCCGCCCCTTGACCCAAACCACGTTGTCGTTGAACTGGAAGATGTGGTCCTTGCGCACGAAGGGCTGGAAGATGTCGCTGTCGCCCAGGTCGGCGTAGCCGGGCACGTTGACGGCGGGGATGCCGTAGTTGGTGGAACCCGGCGCGCGCGCGATGCCCAGCGATTGCAGAAAGTGGCTGTTGATGTTCTGCGATTCTTTGTTGCCGCGAAAATAGACGTAGCCGAAGCGGAAATCGTTGACCAGCTGGGGCGAGAGGATCGAGGTCGTGCCCAGCGCGAAGTTCACCCCGCGGTCGTTCTTGTTGGTGCCGAAGCCCGGCGGTGCGGGCGGGTTGGAGGCGAAAATGTTGGCGACGAACGGAAAGAGCTGGCGGCTCTGAAAAGTGACCAGGTGCGCGAAGAGCTCGTGGCGCGGCGTCAGCCGGTGGTCGAGGCGGACGGTGAACTGGTCGCTCCTCACGCTGTGCATTCCCACGCTCAGGTTGTTGTCCTGGCCGGGCGCGGCGTTCGCCAGGTTGGGAAGCGGCTCGCGCGCGAGCAACGCCGCCGAAAGCGGATCGATACGGTCCAGCGGAACCTGGTTATCGGCAAACGCCTGCCCGGTCGCGGGGTCGATGATGGCGGGGAACGGCTGCCCGGTGAGCGGGTCGAGCCCGCTGAAGTCGCCGCGCCGCATGGCGGCGGTGGGCAGCAGGGTGCGGTTGGTAACGCTCTGGCGGATGCGCAGGCCTTCGTAGTTGACGAAGAAGAACGTCCGGTCGCGCCGCAGCGGGCCGCCCAGGCTGGCGCCGAACTGGTTCTGCCGGAAGGGCGGAATGGGTTCGGCCGGGTCGTCGAAAAAGTTGCGCGCGTCCAGGGCGCTATTGCGGAAGTATTCGTACGCCGTGCCGTGAAATTGATTGGTGCCCGAGCGCGTGGCGATGTTGACCTGGGCGCCGGAGATCAGTCCCTGCGCCGCCGAATAGGAATTCTCCAGCACCTGAAACTCGCGGATGGCGTCCACCGACGGATTGACGGTGAGGCTGTAGGCGAAGGGTTCCATCAGCGTCACGCCGTCGAGGGTAAAGTTGTTGCGCTCCGAGCGCTGGCCGTTGACCGAAAATCCGATGCCCAGCGCCGGGGTGTTGTATTGCTGCGTGGCGCCGTTGGGGTAGGGCGCGACGGTGCCCGCGGCCAGCATCGCGAGCTGCGAAAATTGCCGGCCGTTGAGCGGCAGCAGGCTTACACGCCGGTTGCCGATTTCGTCGTTGAGCTGTGGCGAGGCGGTCTGCACTAGGGGCGGGAGCGCCTGCACGGATATGCGCGTCCGGCTGCCCGCCACTTCCAGCCGCACGTCGAGGCGCACGGTCTGGCCGACTTCCAACTGCACGCCGCGCATGACCTTTTCCGAAAAGCCCGGGGCGCGGAAGGCCGCGTCGTAGGCGCCCACGGGAAGCAGGGGGAAAGTGTAAAACCCGCGCGCGTCGGTGCGCGCCGAGCGCGTCTGGGCGGTGGCGGTGTTGCGCAGCTCGACCTGGGCGCCGGGCACCGCCGCCCCGGAAGGGTCGAGGACGTGGCCTTCCAGGTTGCCGTTCCAGTTTTGCGCGCGCAGGGCGCCCGCGCCCAGCGCCGCGGCCACACACGCCGCCGCCAGCGCCGCGAAGAACTTCGATGAAAGGGATTGAGCGTGCCTCACGAGCCGTTCTCCTGGTGGGGAGGGGCGAATAGGAGAACGGAGGCGCCACGCCGGTAGGGAGGCGGTCAGATGCACCACCACGCCTCGCTCACGCAGGCGAGCTCAGGCCTCGACCTTCTCCCATCCGGACTTTACCGTCGGCCCCGGAGTTTCACCGGATCCTGGAGAAGCAGTGGCTATTGGTTAGTGGTGAGCGGCTAGCGAACTTTCCTGGCTCGTCACTCGTCACTGCTTCAATCCTCGCGGGCTCTACCGCCGATCGGGAATTGGGTCTCGCAGAGCGGGACCCTCACCCTGCCCCGAAGGTCGTCGAATTGTACAAATCGAGTTTAGCACCGGGGCGCGAAAATGCTCAAGCGCGGCAAGGTCGAAAGCGCGCAAATTGTCGCTCTCTGCGCCGATCTTGGGCTTTTTCTTGAGCGAATCGGCCACCTTGTCCTCCCCGGGCGGCGCGGCGCCGCAGGGAGCGCCGGGTTGACGCCTCAGGATGGCACCGTATAATGGCAGTTCCCTGAGCGGCGAGGTTGGAACCGCTTGCGGCGCGCATGAACGAAACTCCTTCCAAGACCAAAGGCCGGCGCGGCGAGCCCTGGGCGCTGGGCGCGGTGGTAGGCTACGCCTCGGCGAACATCTTTGACCGCGTGGCGGTGACGCACGCCGACCCGCTGGTGGGTCCGTTCTTCCGTGGCGTGCCCAGCCTGTTGCTGGGCCTGGTGCTGGTGATCAAGAACCGCACCTGGGGGCAGATGATTCCCGGCTCGCGCACCTACGTGGGGCGGCGCGCCGTTCTGCCTTTCATCCTGGCCGGGGCGCTTTCGACGGTGGGCCTGTTCGTCTACTACTTCGCCATGAGGGTGGGCGGAGTCATCATCACCGTGGCGGTGCTCGAAACCTACGTCATCTGGGGGACGCTGGTGGCATGGATTTTCCTCCACGAGCGCGTGCATCGCTACGCGCTGATGGGAGTGGTGATTATTGCCTTGGGGTTGGGCACGCTGGCGCTGGGGCAGTTGCGTGGCCGTCCGCTTTCGCCGCTCTGGTACTGGGCCATCCCGCTGGCGCTCTTTACCGCCATCACCTACGGCATTTCGGGGGTGCTGTGGCGCGACGGGCAGTTACGCGGCGCCCACCAGTCCACCGCCATTCTGCTGCAATTCATCACCAGCATGACGGTGGCGCTCGCGGGCGTGATGGTGCTGGGCGGCCCGCGGCTGATTCTGCGCACCGCCGGACGCGACGTGGCGGCGCTGCTCAGTAGCGGCGTGCTTTCCGGAATCGTGGGCATCTACTGCCTGTTCTTCGCCCTGCGCCTGATGTCGGTGGCGCGCGTTTACGCCATCTCCTCGCTCACCCCGCTGGTGGCCGCGCTGTTCGCCCACGTCTTCCTGCACGAATACCTGAACCTGCTGATGTTCTCGGGAGTCCTGCTGGTAACGGTGGGCTTTGCGCTGACGGAAATCTTCCGGCCGCGCGAGGAACGTCAGGCCTGAGGAGCTCAGTCCTTCAGGCGGCGCCACTGGATCTCTTCCAGGTGCCGGCGCAGGCGCTCGACCACCTCGTGCTCCTCACCTTCGGCGATCTCGTACTCAATCTCGGTGAGCGCGAAGTGGACGATGTCGTGATGGTGGAGCTCGGCCGATTCGCCGATCTGGGTGCTGAAACGCAGCCAGATCTTGTGCAGCAGGTC
>JBJKQV010000310.1:0-7561 GCA_046704985.1 Terriglobia bacterium | reverse complement strand
AACCCAACCGGTAAATCAAGGGGCCCCTCTACTAGATCAACTCAGCCCTCGAATCGCTTCGGCGTTATGCCCCAAGCGATGCCGAGGTGCCCTGGGCGGTTTGCTCCATCTCATCGCCAAATCCTTTGGCGAGACCTTGCCTGGGCTATAATGCTTGAATCTCATGCCTTCCCTGCGCGCCAGCGACGCGACGGCCCTTCCCTCGCGAGAAAAGCAGACCGTAGCGCTCAGCTCGGTGCTGGCGGCGGCGCTGCTGACCACGCTCAAAGTGGTGGTGGGGGTGACGACGGGCAGCCTGGGAATTCTTTCCGAGGCGGCGCACTCGGGCCTGGACCTGGTGGCCGCGGTGGTAACGCTGTTTTCGGTGCGCCTGGCGGACAAGCCTGCCGACACCTCGCACCCTTTCGGGCACGGCAAGATCGAGCACCTTTCGGCGTTCATCGAGACGGCGCTGCTGCTGGCGACCTGCGCCTGGATCGGCGTGGAGGCGGTGCGGCGGCTCTTCTTCCGCGACGTGCACGTCGAGCCTTCGGTCTGGGCGCTGGCGGTGATGCTGATCTCCATCACCGTCGACACCTTCCGTTCGCGCGCGCTGTTCCGCGTGGCGCGCAAGTACAACAGCCAAGCCCTGGAAGCCGACGCCCTGCACTTCTCGACCGACGTCTACAGCTCCAGCGTGGTGATTCTGGGGCTGGTGCTGGTCTACGTGGCCGAGCAGCAGAAGATCGCCTGGCTCCTCGACGCCGACCCGGTCGCGGCGCTGTGCGTGGCGGGCATCATCGTCTACATCAGCATGCGCCTGGGCAAACGCACCGTGGATGCGCTGGTGGACGCGGCGCCGCAAGGGGCGTCGACGGAGATTTCGCGCGCCGTGGCCGCCGTGCCCGGGGTGCTCGCCCACGAGCGCGTGCGCGTGCGGCAGAGCGGCCATCGCCTGTTCGTCGACCTGGGCGTGACCCTGCAGAGCAACGTCCCCTTTGAGCACGCGCACACGGTGGTGGACGCCGTGGAAGAGCAGGTGCGCCGGATTTATCCCGACGCCGACGTGCTGGTACACGCCATTCCCCGCGCCCCCGCTTCCGGCGACCTGCTGGAGAAGATCCGCGCCCTCGCCCATCGCGCCAACTTTGCCATCCACGACCTGAGCGCCTACGAGCTGGAGGGGCGCTTCAACGTCAGCCTGGACCTGGAGCTCGACCCCGGGCTGCGCCTGGACGAGGCGCACGCCCAGGCCTCCCGCCTGGAAGAGACCATCCTCAGCGAGATTCCCGAGGTGGGCGAAGCCAACATCCACATCGAGCCGCGCCCGGCGGGCGTGGAGCACGGATGGGTCGCCGCCGACGCGCAACAGGCCATGTTGCGCACCCTCAACGAAATTGACACCCCCGGCCTGCTCGATTGCCACGCCCTGGAAGCCCACCAGGTGGGCGACAGCGTCCACGTGAGCCTGCACGTGACGCTCGAGCCCGACCTGCCCCTCACGCGCGTCCACGAAATCACCGAAACCGTGGGGCTGCGCTTGCGCCGCGCCTATCCGAACATCTCCAAACTCAGCATCCACGCCGAGCCCAAAGGCCAGTCTTAGCGGCGGATTCCCAATCCCGCTCCCGGCAGCGCGCGTGGAAAAGTCCCGGAAAAACAACCTCTCGCCAAGGCGCTAAGACGCCAAGAAACTCAAAGCGAAATCTTCGGGACCTTGGCGGCCTTGGCGCCTTGGCGTGAGGTGCTTATCGCTTTGCCTGCAAGGCGGCGGCCGGGTGGAGGATGGCGGGGACGCGCGGGAAAAGCGCCACGGCCTTCTGGACCTGCGGGTCGTCGAGCACCGCGGCCTGATCGCCCACCTTGAGGCCGAAGGTCATGTTCAACAGTTCTTCCCGGATGCGCAGCTTCAGATATTCGCGGTCGCGCTGCCAGAACTGTTCGGGCGAACGGACGTTGCCGCTGGTGAGAAAGCCGCGAAATTCCTGCAACGTCTCATCGTCCGGCCGGAAGGTACGCTTCACGCGCCCGTGCAGGGTCAGGTAGGCGGAGGCGAAATTGGCGAAGATGCCGCGCCCGTCCAGGAAGTCGAGCCAGGGGTCCCGCGGGAAGCCGGGAATCACCACGTCGGGGCGCACGCCGCCGGCCGCGGTGAGGGGGCGGCCGTCGTCGGTGCGGAAGGGGCCGTTGCCGCCCTGTGCGCTTTCCTGAGGGTGAGCCAGCGCGGTGCCCGGCAGGGGGCGCTGGATGCAGCGCCCGCTGGGAGTGAAATACTGTGCGGTGAGGATGGCCAGGCCCATCTTGTCGCTCAGGCCCATAACGCTTTCCACCACTCCCTTGCCGAAAGTCGTCTCGCCCGCCACCACCGCCCGGTCGTGCTCCTCGAGCGCCGCGGTGAGGATTTCCGCCGCGCTCGCCGTGTTGCCGTTCACCAGCACCACCAGCGGCAGATCGTAGTGGGCGGGCATGGAGGAGGTGCGATAGGTCTTTTCCGGCATCACCCGGCCGCGCAGGCTGATCACCAATTGGCCGGGCTTCAGAAACAGCCCGGCAACGGCCACGGCGGAATCCAGCAAGCCCCCGTGGTTGTCGCGCAGGTCGAGGAGCAGGCCGTGCAGATGCTCCGGGTGGAGCGCCGCCATGGCGTTCATCACTTCCTGCGGGGTCTTCTGTTCGAAGCCCGAGATGTGCAGGTAGCCGATGCCGGGCGAGAAAAGGAAGGACCGGTCCACGGTGGGCATTGCCACTTCGGCGGGATTGAGCTTGAAGGTTTCGGGGTACACCTTGCCGGGCCGCACCACGCCCAGGGTCACGGGGTGCGAGCGCGCGCTCTTCAGCAGGTCCACCAGCGAGGGGAAATCCAGCCGGTCCACGCGCTGGCCGTTGATCTCCACGATCTGGTCGCCGGGGCCCAACCCGGCGCGCCAGGAAGGCGACTTGGGCGCGGTTTGCAGGATCACTACTTTGCCCGGTGTGACGTAGAGAATCGAGCCGAAACCCACCGACTTGCCCTCGGTCTGCTGCTTGAGGAGTTCGAATTGGTCCTGGTTGAAAAAGGCCGAAAAGGGGTCGAGCGCCGAGAGCATGCTGCGGACGCCGCCGTCCAGAATCACGTGGTCGGGGTCGAGGGGCTCCATGTAGTGCTGCTCGAGCAGGCTGTAGACGCGCGCGAACTTCAGGCTGGCGCGCGCCACGTCGTCGGGAGGAGGCTCCTGCTGGGCGCGCAGACCGCCGGCCAGGGTTGGCGTCAGAGCGGCAAGCAGCAAAGCGCGGATAAGGGGTCGGTGAATGTTCAAGGCGCGCGTCGTCTCCTCGACCAGTATAACTTAGTTGCGCGAGGAGCGAAGCAGGCGCGGAGGGAAGGCTTAGGGATTCATGGTGTGAAAACCGGCAGGGGCGGGTTTGGTAACCCGCCCCTGCGTTTGGTGTTACACAGGTCGCGCGGCGCGCTAAGCCACGATTTTTGACTTCAAGAAGGTCAGCTTGGCGGACGGATTCAGCCCTTCCAGGGTCGTCTCGGCGACGCCTTTCTGGGTAATCATTCCGCTTTCGGGCTCCACCAGGACGGCGCGCGAAATGGCCGAGTTCGGCTCGCCGGCCAGGGCAAAGTGAACGAGCGCGGTCTGAAGCGGCGGCAAGCTGGGATTGAAGGCCACGTTTTCGATGTAAGAGCCCTTGTAGATGTGCCCATTCTTGGTCTCAATCGCCACCCCGGAGGGCGACTTGGAGTAGGGCGCGTAGGCCCTTTCCGCGGCGGCCAAGGCGGCAGCAACCGCAGGGTCCGAAGCGCCGCCCGCAAGCGTCATCTTGTGCCGGGGAGCGGGCACGGCGCCGCCCTTGTTGCCCAAAGCGAGCGGCGAAAAAGCGCTGGGCAGCAGCAGCGAAAGCCGCCGCGGCGGGTACTGCGGCGTGACGATGTGGATTGAGCCGTCGGGCGAAAATTCATAGATGAACTGCCGGCAATGGCCGCACGGCGCGCCGCCCACCGACAACTCCGGAACGCTCTTCTCACCGTGCATGAAGGCGTTCGACATGGCCGCCTGCTCGCCGTGGATGGCAAAGCCCAGGCCCTGCCCCGGAATCTCGATATTCATGCCGAAATAGAGATTGCCGCTCGCGCCGCGCGACACCGCGCCCACGTGGAAGTTGGAAATGGGCGGGCGGGAATAAGTCCGCGCCACGTCGATAAGCTTCAGCATCAGCGCTTCCATCGACCCCTTCTCATAGGCGGCCAGCTTCTGGGCGTCGGCGGCGGGAATGCGCCCGTAAAAACCCGGCTTGCTCATCAGGCGGTTGAGTAGCTCGCGCGACTGTTTGCTGAGCGTCGCCGGAAGCTTCTTCTGGCCGGTTCCCGGCGCCCCCGTCGCTCCCGCGGCCCGCAACGGCCCCAGCATTCCCACTCCCACCGCTCCCAGCGTCGTCAGCACTGTCCTTCGATCCATCGTCTCCTCCAGGATTCCTGAAATGGTCCTTATCGATCCCCTGCAACTCGCATGCGTGAGTCCTCGTTTACCATCATCGCGCCTGCATTGCAAGCGCCCGGTGGACCGATCCCGCCGGCAGGGGCAGCGCGCTAGCCCTGGATGTTCGCCCCCAGCACGCGCAGCCCGGCCTGCGGAGCCACCGCTCGCAGGCACGTCTCGGTAACGTCACGCTGGGTAATCGTCGCGCCTGCGCCTTCCACCAAAACTGCGCGCGAAATGGCAGAATCCGGCTCGCGGGCCAGCGCACAGGCGACCAGCGCCGTCTGAAACGGCGGCAGGCTGGGATTGAAGGCCACGTTTTCGATGTAAGAGCCTTTGTAGATGCGGCCGTCCTTGGTTTCGATGGCCACGCCGGACGGCGACTTCGAGTAGGGCGCGTAGGCCATTTCCGCGGCGGCCAGGGCGGCGGCAACCACCGGGTCCGACACACCGTCGGCGAGCTTCATCTTGTGCCGGGGTGCGGGCAAGGCGCCGCCTTTGTTGCCCAAGGCGAGCGGCGAAAAAGCGCTGGGCAGAAGCGTCGAGAGCCGGCGCGGCGGAAACTTGGGCGAGAGGATGCGAATGGAGCCGTCGGGAGACAGCTCATAGATGAACTGCCGGCAGTGCCCGCACGCGGAGCCGCGCACGGCCAGCGCCGTCACGCCCTGCTCGCCGTGCATGTAGGCGTTGGAAAGAGCCGCCTGCTCGCCGTGGACGGAAAAACCCAGCGCCTGCCCGGGAAATTCCATATTCATGCCAAAATAGAGGTCGCCGCTTGCCCCGCGCGCCACCGCGCCCACGTGGAAATTCGAAATGGGCGGGCGCGCGTAGGTGCGCGCGATCTCCATGAGCGCGATCATCAGCGCATCCATGGACTGCTTTTGCAGCTCGACCAGCTTCCCGGCCTCGGCGGCGGGAATGCGCCCGTCAAAACCCGGCGCGGCGAGCCGGCGGTTGAGCAGTGCCCGCGACGCCTTGCTGAAGGCCGCCGGGATTTTGGCCGCCTGGCCGCTCCCCGGCTCGCCCGTCGCGCCCGCGGCACGCCACGGCCCCAACGCTCCCACTCCCACGGCGCCCAACGCCGCCAGCATCGCCCTTCGATCCATCCTGTCCTCCCGGAATTTTGGTTTCGCTTTCATGCCCTCGTCCCTACACTACCACTTCCCGGCCGTCCAGGCACGCGACGACCTGGTGTTAGGGCAGCTTTGAGCGCGTGCCCCTGGCGCCTGTTCCGCCAGCGGGGCGTTGAGAAGTCGCCCGATTACATCTTAAAAATGCGACAGGTTGCCGGTTCAGCACCCCTTGTCCCCGCAAAACCCCTAGCCAGAACTTCCGCCTCTGCGCTATCTTGGATTGGCAGGCCAACGATGGGGGCGGTTGCGCGCGTCCCAGGGCATGACTTTGAAATTCACACGTCGCCAAATCCTGCGTGCCGGCGGACTGGCCGCCTTCACCCCTCTGGGCAAGAAGCTTCTCGCCGGCCCTTCCGGGCTCATGGCCGCTCCCCCACCCCAGGCGGAGGGCGACTCCGTCCCCATCGGCGTCACCTTTACCGAGGTAGCCCGCCCCGCCGGAATCAACCACGAAACGGTCTACGGTGGGGTGAAGACCAACAAGTACCTGCTCGAAACCACCGGCTGCGGCGTGGCCTTTTTCGACTATGACAACGACGGCTGGCCGGACCTGTTCTTCGTCAACGGCTCACGCCTGGAGGGATTTCCGGCCGGGCATGCCCCGATCAACCATCTCTACAAGAACAACCGCGACGGCACTTTTACCGACGTCACCGAAAAAGCGGGGCTGGTTCACTCCGGCTGGGGGCAGGGCGTCTGCATCGGCGACTTCGACAACGACGGCTGGGACGACCTGTTCGTCACCTACTGGGGCCAGAACGTCCTCTACCACAACAACGGCGACGGCACCTTTACCGACGTCACCGAGAAAGCCGGACTGCTCCAGCACGCCTCCCAGCCGCGCTGGAATTCCGGCTGCGCGTTCGTGGACTACGACCGCGACGGCAAGCTGGACCTGTTCGTCGCCAACTACTGCGCCGGCGACCTTTCCACCTGGCCGCTGCCGGAAGCCGGCCCCTGCCTTTACAAGAGCATCGTGGTGGCCTGCGGCCCTCCCGGCCTGCCAGGCGGCAAGAACATCCTTTACCACAACAACGGCGACGGCACCTTTACCGACGTCTCGGAACGCTCGGGCATCCTCAAGGAGAACGGCACCTACGGGCTGGGGGTGTTGACCGGGGATTTTGACAACGACGGCTGGCCGGACATCTACGTCGCCAACGACTCGCAACCCAGCGCCCTTTACCACAACAACCACGACGGCACCTTCACCGACGTGGGCATCATGGCGGGATGCGCCTTCAGCGAGGACGGCAAGTCTCAGGCGGGCATGGGCGCCACCTCCGCCGACTATGACTGCGACGGCTGGCTGGACATCTTCAAAACCAATTTCGCCGATGACACCAATTCCCTCTTCCACAACATCGGCAAGGCGGTCTTTGACGACGTCACCTTCACCGCCGGGTTGGGCATGGAAACCAACCACCTGAGCTGGGGGTGCGGCTTCCTCGACCTGAACAACGACGGTTGGGCCGACCTGTTCATCGCCAGCGGCCACATCTACCCCGAGATCGACCGCCTGCACCTCGACATGCACTACCGCGAACGCAAGAGCGTCTATCTCAACCTGCACGACGGGCGCTTTCGCGACATTTCCCACCAAGTGGGCGAGGCGGTACTGCAGCCCGTCAGCGCGCGCCGGTGCGCCTTCGGGGATTTCGACAACGACGGCGACGTGGACGTGGCGGTGAACCCCGTCAACGACACCCCGCAACTCTTCCGCTGCGACCGGCTGCCCAACGCCCCACCCGCTCACTGGCTGAAGGTGCGCGCCCTGGGAACCAAGTCCAACCGCAGCGGCATCGGCGCGCGCATCAAGGTGGTGACCGGCACCCACCAGCAGATTGACGAGGTGCGCAGCGGGGGAAGTTGGGCCTCGCAGAACGACCTGCGCGTTCACTTCGGCCTGGGCGCCGCCACCCAGGCCGACCTGGTCACCATCACCTGGCCCAGCGGCCAGGTGGACACCCTCGATCGCGTCCCCGC
>JBJKQV010000309.1:0-2873 GCA_046704985.1 Terriglobia bacterium | reverse complement strand
ATTAAATCCCACACCCCCAACACCGCCAGCTTGGGTACTTTGTGTTTTCCGGGGGGGGGGGCGGGGGCGTACGGGGTGGGGGGGTAGAGGGGGGGGCCCCCCGCGACCGCCATCCCCACCGTCTTGCTGAGGGAGGGAGAACAAAAGACCCTGGACCTGGTTCTGCAACCCGCGGGCGGGAAGGCCGTGGGGAGCGCCACCTCGGGCATCCAGTTTTCCGAACAGCCGGAGTTTACCGTGGCGGGGCTTACCAACTGGACCTACACGGGCGGGCACGGGTCGGATTCCACCCTCAAGGCGACCGAGTCCCTCACCCGGGAGACGCGCGCGCTGGCCGAGGGGCCGGCGGGCAAGGGCTCCGTCTCCGCCGCCTCGGAAGCGCAGTTGCGCCGCAACCTCGAGCGCGCTCCCGACGACCCTGCCGCCAACCGGCAATTGGGTGAGTATTGCCTGCGCACAGGAGACCCGGGCCAGGCCATTCCGCTTCTGAAAAAGGCCCACCAGCTCGAGCCCCACGACGCGGCCGGGACGCGCGCGCTTGCCTCCGCCTACCGCGCGGCCGGAGACCTCGACGAACACGCGGGCAAACCCCTGGACGCCGTGCGCCAGTACGAGCTGGCCGTGGACCTCGACCCTAGCGAGCAGAACTACTTCGCCTGGGGCAGCGAGCTCCTCCTGCACCGGGCGATCACGCCGGCGGCGCAGGTTTTTGCCCGCGGCCACCGCGACCATCCGCGCTCCGTGCGCCTGCTGATGGGTCTGGGTGTAGCCTACTACGCTCAGGAAGCCTACCCGCAAGCGGTCCGCTGGCTGAGCGCCGCCGCCGACCTCGACCCCACCAACCCTAATCCTTACCTCTTTCTGGGCAAGATGGAGAGCGCCTCGCCCACCCCGCTCGCGGGCGTGGAGAGCGAGCTGCAGCGCTTCCATAAGCTCCACCCCGGCAACGCCTGGGCGAATTACTACCTGGCGCTCGGCCGCTGGAAACGCCTGCGCACGGCGCCTGATGCTGCCGGCCTGGCGGAGGTGAAGAGCTTGATCGCCGAGGCCCTGCGGCTCGACCCGCAGATGGGCGAGGCCTGGGTGCTGCGCGGCAACCTGCGCGCCGGGGCGGGCGACTGGAACGGAGCCCTGGAGGATTACCAGCAGGCCCTCAAGTCTTCGCCGCACCTCGCCGAGCCCCACTACCGCCTGGCCCTGGCCTACCGCCACCTGCGCCGCCTGGCCGACGCGCAGCGCGAGCTCGCCGTCTACGAGCAGGAGCGCCGCCAGCAGGACGCCGCGGCCGAGGGGCGGCGCGAGGCGATTCAACAGTTCGTGATTGTCTGGAAAAAACAAGCGTCCGGCCCGAAGGCGCCCTAGGGCGGTTCGCCCTGCGCGCGCGGCCGGCAACCTCTGCCCAACGGAGTAGCCATGAAACTCGACGTCTCCACCCTGCGCCGCTTGCCCAAGGTGGTGCTGCACGAACACCTGGACGGCGCGCTGCGCCCCGCGACCGTCATCGAGCTGGCGCGCGACGCCCGCTACGCGAAGCTCCCCACCGACGACCCCGGCGAGCTGGCCCTCTGGTTCCAACGCGGCGCCAACCAGGGCAGCCTGCCCAAGTACCTGGAAGGCTTCGCGCACACCATCGCCGTGCTGCAAAGCGAGGAGGCGATAGAACGCGCCGCCTACGAGCAGGCCGAGGACATGGCGCGCGAGGGTGTGGTCTATTTCGAGACCCGCTTTGCGCCCGTCTTCCTGACGCGCAAGGGACTGACGTTGCAGCAGGTGGTTTCGGCGGTGCTGAAGGGCATCGAGCGGGCGCGCAAGGCGCACGGGGTGCGCGGCAAGCTGCTCATCTGCGCCATGCGCAACATGAACGTCTCGCTGGAAATGGCCGAGCTGGCAGTGGACTTCCGGGCCCGCGGCGTGGTGGGTTTCGACCTGGCGGGCGAAGAAGGCGGCTACCCGCCCAAGAAGCACATGGAGGCTTTCCACTACATCCAGCGCGAGAACTTCAACATCACCATTCACGCCGGGGAGGGTTACGGCAAGGAATCGATCTGGCAGGCCATCCAGTACTGCGGCGCGCACCGCATCGGGCACGGCACGCGGCTCATCGACGACATCGGCATGGCCAACGGCAAGGTGGTGCGCTTCGGCGGACTCTCCCAGTACGTCCTCGACAAGCGCATCCCCATCGAAAGCTGCCTGCTCAGCAACGTACACACCGGCGCCGTCGCCTCCCTCGCCGAGCACCCCTTCGCCACCCTTTACCGCCAGCACTTCCGCGTCACGCTGAACACCGACAACCCGTTGATGAGCGGCACCAACATGACCAAGGAATTCCAGGTGGCCGCGGAAACTTTCAAGCTGCGCCTCGACGACTTCGAAAAGATCACTATCAACGCCATGAAGAGCGCGTTCGTGGACTACACGGATCGCTGCCAGCTCATCTACGACGTCATCAAGCCCGGCTACGCCAAGGTGCGCGATGCTCTGGCGGCCAAGAAGAAGTAAGCTCCGAGGCGCGCGGCCTCACGCCTTCAGCACCACGTCGCGTTTGACGACGCGCCGCTTGTCCACCCACAGCGTGCCGCCGGGTGCCAACTCCACCGCGAAGTGCGGCAGCGCCTGCGGCGCCGGCCCGTGCACCACCTCGCCGTCGCGCTTGTAGCGGCTGCCGTGGCACGGGCACTCGATCAGCTGCGCCTGGGGATTCCAGTGGGTGACGCAATGCTGGTGGGTGCAGATGGCCGACTCGGCATAAAACCCCTTCGCCGTTCGCACCAGGTAAACTTTCTCGCCGTAGAAGAAGGTGACCGAGTTCACCGCGTACTCGCCGGGCTTGCCGGCGTGAAAGCGCGGGACGTCGTAGATCAGCCCCGGCG
>JBJKQV010000308.1:0-6025 GCA_046704985.1 Terriglobia bacterium | reverse complement strand
GCTGACGGCTTTCAGCACCAGGCCATGCAACTTGCGGCGCCGCACCGCCGCCTCGAGCGGCGAAGGCGCCGGCGCGGCGGCGGCCGCGGAGGCTTTCAGAACCTGGTTCGTCCCCGCGCGCAGGGAGAGGAAGTAGCTTCGCTCCGCTTCCTGCGGGCAACGGACGTGGAGGTAATGGTCGCCGGGCGGAAGGTTTGCGGAGTCGAGATTGCCTCGCGCGCTGGTCACGCCCAGAGCGGCGCCGTCGAGATCCACTTGGCAAGCGCTTTGGCCGGCCTCAACGCGCACCCGGGCGGTGACCGGTTTCTCCTTTTGCCCGTGCGCGGCGGCCGCGCAGGGACACGCCAGCGCCAGCGCGCCCGTGAGCAATCCTGCCGCAAGCCGTTGGACAACCCCGGTCATATGCTCCCGCATGTTAGCACAAGCCCGGGCACCGACTTTTCGTCGTTCGCCCATTTTCTTCCCTGTGCGCGGCTTATGCTATAGTGAATGACTTGTGAGGAAGCCCGGCGCCGCCTGGCGCCGGTGTCCCTCTGCCGCCGGGGAGCGGAGGTGTGGATTGGATTTTAATCTGAACGATGACCAAGCCGAGATTCGCAAGGCGGTGCGCGAATTTGCCGAAAACGAGTTGCGTCCGCACGTCATGGAGTGGGACGAGAGCCAGCACTTTCCTACCGAAGCTCTCGAAAAACTGTCGCCCCTGGGACTGATGGGGGTGGTGATTCCGGCCGCCTATGGCGGGGCGGAGCTGGGCGAGCTGGAATACGCCATCGTGCTCGAGGAACTGGCGCGTGTGGATCCCTCGGTTTCGCTGATCGTCGCGGCGCACAACACCCTTTGCGCCGGGCACATCAATCTGGCGGGCAGCGACGAGCAGAAGAAGAAGTACCTGGCGCCGCTGGCGCGCGGAGAAAAGATCGGCTGCTGGAGCCTGACCGAGCCCGATTCGGGCAGCGACGCCAGCGCCGCGCGCACCAACGCCCACCTGGACGGCGACACCTGGGTGATCAACGGCACCAAGTGTTTTGCCACCAACGGCCACTACGCCGACGTCTGCGTGGTGATGGCGGTCACCGAAAAGGGCAAGGGCGCGCACGGCATGTCGGCCTTCATCGTTGAGAAGGACACGCCGGGTTTCCGTCCCGGCAAAAAGGAAAACAAGCTGGGCTTGCGCGCCAGCGACACGGCGGAACTGATCTTCGACGATTGCCGCGTGCCGCGCGAGAATTGCCTGGGGCGGCCGGGCGAAGGTTTTGTGGATTGCATGAAGATTCTGGACAAAGGGCGCATCGGCATCGCCGCCCTGGCGGTGGGGCTGGCGCAGGGCGCTTACGAGGCGGCCGTGCACTACGCGCGCGAGCGGCGGCAGTTCGGCAAGCCCATCGGCGCCTTCCAGGCGATTCAGTTCAAGCTCGCCGACATGGCCACGGAGCTGGACGCCGGGCGCCTGCTCACCTATCGTGCCGCGGCGCTGGCGGACGCGGGCTGCCCCATCAAGCGCGAGTCCTCGATGGCCAAGCTTTACGCCTCGGAGATGGCGCTGCGGGTAGCCAACGAGGCGGTGCAGATCCACGGCGGTTACGGCTACCTGAAAGATTATCCGGTCGAGAAGTTTTACCGCGACGTCAAGCTCTGTGCCATCGGCGAAGGCACGAGCGAAATCCAGCGCATGGTCATCGCCCGGGAAGTGCTGGGGCGGCTGTAACCGGGCCAGGGCGACTCGAAGGTTCGATGGCACATTCGATTGAGGAGTGGGCGGAGAAGGTGTTTGCCGGCGACCGCCGCGCGGTGGCGCGGGCCATCTCGGCGGTGGAAGAGGGCGCACCCGACGGACGCCGCCTCCTGAAGCTGCTTTTCGCGCGCACCGGGACGGCGCTGGTGATCGGCATCACCGGTTCGCCGGGAGCGGGCAAGAGCACGCTGGTTGAAAAACTGGCGGGCGCTTACCGCGCCGCGGGCGCGGTGGTGGGTGTGATTGCCGTGGATCCCACCAGCCCTTTTTCGGGCGGCGCCATTCTGGGCGACCGCATCCGCATGCAGGGCCTGGCCAACGACCCGGGGGTTTACATCCGCAGCATGGCCACGCGCGGGCGTTTGGGCGGGCTTGCGGCGGCCGCCTACGACGCGGTCAGCGTGCTGGAAGCGGCGGGCTGCCAGGTGGTGCTGGTGGAGACGGTGGGCGTGGGCCAGGACGAGGTGGAAGTGGCGCGCCTGGCCGAAGCCACGGTGCTGCTGCTGGTGCCCGGCCAAGGCGACGACATCCAGACCTTCAAGGCCGGGGTGATGGAAATCGCCGACCTGTTTGTGGTCAACAAGGGCGACCTGCCGGGCGCCGAGCGCGTCGAGCAGGAAGTGCTGGCGATGTTGTCGCTCGCCACGCGCACGGACGGCTGGCAGCCGCCCGTGCTGAGGACCGTGGCCACCCAGAGCGAAGGCATCGAAGCGCTGCGCGAGAAGCTCGACGAGTTTCACCGCTTCGGCGCGCAGGGCGAAGCCGAGCGCCGCCGCCGCGAGCAGTGGCGCGGCCGGCTGCTCGAGATGCTGCGCCGCGAATTGCTCTCCAAGGTCGTGACCGAGCACCTGGGCGGCGAGCTGGACGAGCGCGTTTCCGAAGTGCTGGAGCGGCGGCGCGACCCTTATTCGCTGGTCGAGGAGATGGCCGCCGAAGCTTTGCGCACCCCAGGCGCGGGCAGACCAACCTCTTAGCTTGCGGGTCGGGCAGCTTATGAAAATTCATCACGTCGGGATCGCGGTCGAGTCGCTGGCGGGCGCCGTGCCCGTTTTCGAGAAGCTGCTGGGGCGCGCCGCCGAGGCGACGGAAGAAGTGGCCGAGCAGAAAGTGCGCGTGGCGGTCTTCAAGCTGGAAGCCGGGCGCGTGGAGCTGCTGGAGCCCACGGCGGCGGATTCGCCCATCGCGCGCTTTCTGGCCAAGCGCGGCGGGGGAGTCCACCACCTCACGCTGACGGTGCCCGACCTGGAGCGCGCGCTCGAAGATCTGGAGCGCGGCGGCGTGCGGCCCATCGACCGCCGCCCGCGCACCGGCGCCGGCAACGAACGCATCGCTTTTCTCGATCCGCGCTCGACCTCGGGCGTACTCATCGAGCTGGTGGAGGAGAAGTGAAACTCGGCGATTTTAATCTGGCAATCCTTTCCGACGGAACTTTCCTGCTCGACGGCGGGCAGATGTTCGGCGTGGTGCCCAAAGTGCTTTGGGAGCGCCGCGAGCCCGCCGACGCCCTCAACCGCATCCGCCTGGGGCTGAACTGCCTGCTGGTGGAAGCGGCCGGCAAGCGCCTGATTGTGGAGACGGGAATCGGCGACAAGTACGACGCCAAGTTCGCCGACATTTACGCCATCGACCACTCGACGACCCTGCCCGGCGAGCTCGAGAAGCGCGGGCTGAAGCCCGGCGACATCGACATGGTCATCAACACCCACCTGCACTTTGACCATTGCGGGTGGAACGTGCGGCGCGAGGGAGGGAAGCTGGTGCCCACCTTTCCGCGCGCCCGCTACCTGATCCAGCGCGGCGAGTGGGAGCACGCCCTCTCGCCCACCCTGCGCGACCGCGCCAGCTACCTCGAGGACTATTACGCCGCCACCAAGCCCCAGGTTGAACTCCTGGACGGCGACACGGAGATTCTTCCCGGCGTGCGCGTGGAGGTGATGCCCGGGCACACCCGCCACATGCAGTGCGTGGAAATCGCTTCGCAGGGGAAGAAGGCGTATTTTATCGGCGACCTGGTGCCCATGACCGCGCACCTGCCGGACCCCTGGGTGATGGCCTTCGACTTGTATCCTCTCGAAACCCTGGCCAGCAAGCAGCGCTTGCTGCCGCGGCTGCGCGACGAAGGGGCGCTGGTGATTTTCCCGCACGACGTTGCGGCGCCGTGCGCCCGTCTGGTGGAAAAGAAAGGCAAGCTGACGGCCGAGCCCGTTCCCATGGCTTGACGGCGGACGGAATCATACAATTATCAGCCGGCCCCGGCGGGGGCCGCCAAGGAGAGAACATGGCCCAACGTGCGGAAATCGGAATCATCGGAGGAAGCGGGCTTTACCAGATGGAAGGCCTGACGGGGGTGCGCGAGGTGCGCGTGCCCACGCCCTTCGGCAAGCCCTCGGACGCCTTCATTCTGGGGAAACTCGAGGGACGGCGCGTGGCTTTCCTGGCGCGGCACGGGCGCGGGCACCTGATCATGCCCACGGAGATCAATTTCCGCGCCAACCTCTACGGGATGAAAAAGCTGGGCGTGGAGCGCATCATTGCCGTGAGCGCCGTGGGCTCGCTGCGCGAGGATTTCCACCCCCTCGACATGGTGATTCCGCACCAGTTCTTCGACCGCACGCGCCAGCGCGCCTCCACCTTTTTCGGCCAGGGGCTCGTCGCCCACGTAGCTTTCGGCGAGCCGGTCTGTCCGGGCGTGGTCGGAGCGCTGGGACGCGCTTGCAAGGGCGTGGGCGTTTCCTGGCACGACGGCGGCACCTACGTCTGCATGGAGGGCCCGGCCTTTTCCACCCAGGCGGAATCGAACACCTACCGCGCCTGGGGCATGGACCTGATCGGCATGACCAACCTTCAGGAAGCCAAGCTGGCGCGCGAGGCGGAGATTTGCTTTGCCACCCTGGCCATGGTCACCGACTACGACTGCTGGCACCCCGGCCACGACGCGGTCACCGTGGACCAGGTGATCGACTGCCTGAACCGCAACGTGGAGAACGCGCGCAAGATCGTCCGCGCTGCCATCCGCGAGCTGCCCGCCCGGCGCGACTGCAAGTGCGGCTCGGCGCTCGCCCACGCCATCCTCACCGACCGCAAGAAGGTTTCGCCGCGCGCCCGCAAGCGCCTGGGACTGCTGGTGAACAAGTATCTTAAGTAGGTTGTGAACGAACGGGGGTTCGCCCCCGCGGCAAGGAGGAAGCCGAAGTGTCACTTTTGGTGGTGGGTTCCGTAGCTATCGATTCGATCCGCACGCCCCTGGGCTACGCCCCGGAAATTCTGGGCGGGTCGGCAACGCACTTTTCCGTAACCGCCAGTTACTTTGCGCCCGTGCAGGTGGTGGCGGTGGTGGGAGAGGACTTCGGCCCCGATTACCTGAAGCCTTTTGAGGCGCGGGGCGTGGACACGCGGGGCCTGGAGCGCGCTCCCGGCCGCACCTTCCGCTGGAGCGGCGAGTACGACGGCGACATGAACACCGCGCGCACGCTCGAAACGCAGCTCAACGTCTTTGAGCGCTTCGCGCCCAAGATTCCCCCCGCCTACCTCGGCAGCCCGTTTCTCTTTCTCGGCAACATCGACCCGCGGCTGCAGCGCCACGTGCGCGAGCAGATGCCCAAGGCGCGCCTGGTAGCCCTCGACTCGATGAACTACTGGATCCAGGGCAACGTCGGGGAAGTGAAGAAGACCCTGGGCGTGGTCGATCTGCTGATGCTCAACGAGACGGAAGTGCGCATGCTCGCGGGATGCTACAACCTGCGCCGTGCGGCGGCGGAGATCCGGAAGCTCGGCCCGCGCATGCTGATTATCAAGCGCGGCGAGTACGGATGCCTCTTCTTTTCCGGCGACTCCATCTTCTCCGTGCCCGCCTATCCTTTGGAAGAAGTTCACGACCCGACGGGCGCCGGCGACAGCTTTGCCGGCGGGTTCATGGGCTACCTGGCTTCGAACGGCGACCTTTCGGAAGCGAGCCTGCGCCGCGCCATGGTCTACGGCTCGGTGATGGCCAGTTTCACGGTGGAGGACTTCGGCCTGCGGCGCACCGAGCGCCTGACCCGGCCGGAGATCGACGCCCGCTTTCTGGAATTCAAAAAGCTGACGCATTTTGATGTCTGAGCGTTCCCCTGCCGACGGCGATTCGGCGCCCGCGGTGCCGGTGCGGTCCCGCGCGTCGCTCCTGGCGGGACTGGCGGCGCTCGCCGCCTCCGCCGCCGCGCTGGGTTTTTTCTACGCCCTCGGGCTCACCAACCTATACGGCGACGGCCTCGCGCACGTCGAGGGCGCGCGCCGCATCTTCGATTCCCTCAATCC
>JBJKQV010000307.1:0-3225 GCA_046704985.1 Terriglobia bacterium | reverse complement strand
TTATGGGGTGACGCGACTCATCCAGCACTGCCGCGCCCTGCGCCGCGGCGTGCATCGCATGGTGAGCGTCGAGCAGCGGCGCGGCGGTAGCCTGCGCCGCATGAGCATGGTGCTTTGGGATACCTTCACCGGCAGCGCGCCTTACCGCAGCGTTTTTCTGCGCACCCTCCATCCAGCCTTTTGGGGCCGATTCCTCTGGGACATCATCGCCGGAAATCTCAAGGCGGGAAGCAAACTCCCGCAGTAGAAGGCGGCATGAGCGAAGGCGCGCTGGGCAAACTGTATCAGGACGGTGAAGACATCGTCACCCAGGGGCAGACGGGAAATTGCATGTACGTAGTCCAGCAGGGCAAGGCCGAGGTGCTGCTGAAGAAGGGCGACCAACTGGTTCCCGTGGCCGAGCTCGCAGAGGGGGACTTTTTCGGGGAGATGGCGCTTTTCGACAAGGAAGTGCGCTCCGCCACCGTGCGCGCCAAGGGCCCGGTGCGCGCCCTAACCCTCGAGAAGCGCAACTTCCTCTCGCGCATTCACGAGGACCCTTCCCTGGCCTTCCGCATGTTGGAAAAGATGTCGAAGCGCATCCGCAGTTTGAATGCTGAGCTCCAGGCTGCCCTCGGGCGCCGAAATGCGCTCAGGTAAGCAGTTCCGGTTTGACCCTGATTCGGAAGCAAGGTGCTCCGCCCCAAATCGCATGGCATCTTCTGCCGCACACAACGCCGCGCACTTGCCCGCCGTGCACGCAAGATTCCGCCTCGCGCTCGCGCCCTGGAGGCGGTCGTGAGGCACGAAATCGTCGCTGCGCTGGAAATTGACGCCACCCCGGAACGGGTGTGGGAAGTCCTCACCGACTTCGCGGCTTATCGGCAGTGGAACTCGCTGTTCTGGCCGGAGCCGGGCGAGGTGCGGCCGGGCGCCCGCATCCGCGTCCGCCTGCGCCTGGCGGGAGGACTGAGGTCAAGCTTTGTCGCCGAAGTCACAGATTGCCAACCCGGGCGCTGCTTCGACTGGCGGGGACGCCTGGCGGGAGGACTTCTGGAAGGAAGACACTCATTTACGATCGAATCCCTGGCGCCCGGGCGCGTGAGGTTCGTGCAGCGCGAGGTCTTCTCGGGCCCGCTGGCGCCCCTCCACATGCTGCTGATGGGCGGCTGGCTGCGCCGCGCCTACGCACGCGTGAACGAGGAGCTGCGGGCGCGCGCCGAACGTCCTCCAGCTTGAGGCTTGGCGCAAGGCTCGCCCGCGCCTTTTGCTCGCCCAGTCCCTCGATCGCTTATTTCCCCAGATACTTTTCCGGGTCCTGGTCGAACTTGGTCTTGCAGCCGGGAGCGCAGAAGTAGATCTTCTGCTCCTTGTAATCGCTGGTGGCCGCAGCCTTTTCGGAATCAATCTGCATCTTGCAAACCGGATCGACGACAGTCATAAAACCTCCCCAGGAATTGAATCATGGCTTCACTAATCCATTATAGCCGCCGCGCGGCGTCTCAGCGGCCCAGGACCAGCAGCTCGAACGTTCCGGGCACGATGGTGGGCCAGGGGTGCGGGCGCTGAGGAGTGGGCGGAGGCGGCGGGCCAAACTTGGCCGTTACCGAGAAGATCCGATGAGTCTTCAGATCCAGCCCCATGGTGCGCGCGCCGCGCACGGTTGTCACGTTCCCGGCCACCTCAAACTTGGAGGGCGAGACCTCGCGCACCACGGTCAGCGTGCCGTCGCCGTTGGAGCTGAAAGCGAGGTGCGTGCCGGGATCGAACCGCGTCGCATCCACGCCCTTGCCGATGGGCAGGTGGGCAATCACGCGGCCGTTGGAGGCGTTCACCACCGCCATCATCTGATTGTGGCAGCCGACGAACAGGCGCCGGTGGGCGGTATCCATCGCCAGCCCGGAAGGCGACTCGCAGGGCGCCAGCGCCCAGCGGTGCACCACCTTGAGCGCGCGGGAATCAATCTCCACGAGCTCGCTCTTATCTTCCAGGTTGTTGAAGATATGCCCGCGGCCGTCGGAGACCGCGAACTCGGGCTTGCCGCCCAGGGCGAAGGTGCCCACGGCCTTGCCGGTGGCGGCGTCAATGGCGGTCGAGCTGTGGCCGTGGCCGTTGAAGGTGAAGACGCGGTGCGTGGCGGGATCGTAGAGGATGGCGTCCGGACCCTCGCCGGTCTTCACCTCGCCCAGCTTCTTCAGGGTCTTCAGGTCGAAGATAGTCACCGTCGAAGCGCGGCCGTTGCTGGTAAAGCCGCGGCCGAACTGGCGCGCCAGCGCCACGCCGTGCACGCCGGGAGTGTCAGGGATTTCGCCCACTTGCTTGAGCGTGTCGGCGTTCAGCACCAGGATGTGCGTGCTGCGCGAGATGTAGAGGCGGCGCGCCGCGCTGTCTACGGTCAGATAATCCCAGCCGCCCGCGCCTCCCAGTTGAACTTTCTTGATCAAGTGATAGCCCGCCGCGGAGTCAGCGGAGGCGGCCGGCGCCGGCGCGGCCAGCGCCGCCGTTACAAGCAAACTCAACAGAAAGCCGACCAGCAATACTTTTCTTCTCATAAAGACCTCTCCCTATATGGGATGAATTTCCTGCCCGGTAACGGACGCAGGCTTTGGTAAAGACGGCGCCCCATGCAAGCCGTAAGTTACAGCCTACCACCACCGTCGCCGAGCGCACCGGAAATTACACTCGCGGGATGGTTCAAGCCGGCGGGGCTCCCGCAGCGCCGGCATCGATCCTTTTCATCCCCATGATGACGACGCGAGAGAATTCTCGACAGGTGAAAAGGAGGGGAGGCCGACCCGAGGCGACAAATCCCCCGGCTCTTCACTGGCCTGCCGGCCGAAGCCTCGGCGCAGGCGGGTCACTGTTCACTGGTTTCAGGCGGTGGTCATGGTGCGGAAGCGCTGGGCGAGCTGGTCGCGGAAGGCAGTACAGATGGAGGCGCGGCTGTCGCCGGAAAGGGCGGCGAGGGCCTCGACGGGCGTGGGGAAGCTTTCGCCGGAGCGCAGCTCGATATCGGGCAGGCTGAAAACGGAGAGCAGGCCCAGGATCTCCTCGTCTTTCGGGTAGTGGTCGAAGAAGTAGGAGAGAAAGCTCTCGGGCTCGGCGCAAGCGCGGTCGATGACTTGGCGCACCTGGCGCTCGAAATAAGCTTTGATCAAAGCTTCTTCCATCGTGGCTTCCCCTCCCCCCAGTCTCGCGCGGGGCCCGGCGCCTTAACCCGCGCCGCCCGTCCCGGGACGGGCGGCG